>JBDSJW010000195.1:0-3422 GCA_039917235.1 Kapaibacterium sp. (SeqCode)
CATCGGCGATGTCGCGGTGGTCGCCATCTCGATCATCGGCCTTGTGGTTGCCATCCGCCCGAAATAGACTGAGCGCCTCCGGCTCCGACGTTATCTCGAACGATCAATATTCTCTCGCACATAATCAACCGATTCATGCCCCGCTACGCACGTTCCCTTCCGCTGCTTGCACTCCTTCTGGTCTGCTTCTCCACATCGCTTCTGCTTCAGGGCTGCGGCGGTGGCAAGGGGGGGGATGGCAAGCCCGGCGCTGACGGAAAGACCGTCATCACCTTCTGGCACTTTCAGTCGGAACCGGGACAGAAAAAAGCTCTGATGGAGAGGATCAAGGCGTTTGAGGATGAGAACCCGACGATCCATGTCGAGCTTCAGGATCTGAGCTGGAACGATGGGAAGGCCAAGCTGATGTCCGCCTTCAATGCCAACACCGCCCCCGATATGCTGGAGCTTGGGAGCGACTGGGTGGCGCAGTTTGCCGCGTCCGGCAAGCTGGCCGATCAGCTCAAACTTGGCGGCGACAGCACCGGACGGTTCACCGAAACGATTCTGGCGCCCGGAAAATGGAACAACGGCATTTATGCCTGGCCCTGGACAAGCGATACGCGCGTCCTCTTTGTGAATCAGGGGTTGCTGGCGCAGGCGGGCGTGGATACCACCAAACCGGATGAGACATGGGATGATGTTCTGAATCATGCGGAGATGGTGCAGAAGCTCCGCGCAAACGATCAGGGGATCTACGGGTTCGGCGCCAACGGCTCCGATCAGCATCGGCTCTACAAGAAAATCCTCCCGTTCTTCTGGTCGAACGGCGGCGATGTGCTGAACAGCCAGGGCGTCCCGGTGATCAATTCCGCCGAAAATGTCGCCGCGCTGGAGATGTATCTGAGCCTGGCCCGCGCCGGGTTTACCGATTCGCAGAAGGGGCTGGATCAGCTTTTCGTGAGCGGGAAGCTCGGCTACTGGATCTCCGGCCCATGGCTCGTGGATCGTATCGCTAAGGATAAGCCGGATCTTCACTACGTTCTCCGCACGCTTCCGAAGTTCGCGGGGAAGAACGCCGTCTCCTTCGCGGGGGGGGAATATCTCGCCATCAACGGCGCATCGTCCCATCAGCAGGAGGCGAAGAAGCTGATTGCGTTCCTTACATCCCCCAAACAGGCATTGGAGTTTGCAAAGGCATTGCCCGGAGGGACAACGCCTGCCGATCTTTCGCTCGCCAACGATCCGTTCCTCCAGGGCCCGGCACGCAAGGTCTTTACCGAGCAGCTCCGCTCCTCAAGAATGACCCCGATGCATCCGAAATGGCTGGAGATGGAGAAGGCGATCGAGGATGCCGTTGCCGAGGCGTTGCAGGGGGATAAGGATGCCAAGGCGGCGCTGGATCAGGCGCAGTACGGCATCACGCTGGCGAAGGGAGGAAATGACAGTTCCGGAACCGGCGAGGAGGCCGGACAGTAATCCGGGGGATGGAAGAGGATCCTGCGAGCAAAGAAATCAAACGAACTGGAACGCATATGGGCCACGGTTTTTCGACAAAGGCGATTCACTCGGGGCAGGAACCCGAAGAGGTGACCGGGGCGGTCAACGTCCCGATTTTTCAGACATCCACCTACGCGCAGCAGGGGATCGGTCAGCACAAGGGTTTCGAATATGCCCGGACGCAGAACCCGACCCGTTCGGCGCTGGAGGCGTGCATTGCCGACCTGGAGGGGGGAACGCGCGGCTTTGCGTTCTCCAGCGGCCTGGCAGCTATCGACGCCGTGATGCGGCTTCTGTCGCCGGGGGATCATGTGATTGCGGGGGATGATATGTACGGCGGCACCTTCCGCCTCTTCGACAAGGTGCTCCGCGCCTACGGCTTCTCCTTCACCTACGTCGATCTTCGGAATCCCGAGAACGTCCGCGCGGCCATCACCGACGCAACCAGGATGATCTACGCCGAAACCCCGACCAACCCGATGATGCGCCTCTGCGATCTGAGCGCGCTCGGCGCAATCGCGAAGGAGACCGGCCTGATGCTGGTGGTGGACAACACATTTATGAGCCCGTATCTCCAGAACCCCATCAGCCACGGCGCCACGGTCGCGCTCCACTCCTCGACGAAATATATCGGCGGGCATAGCGATCTGATCGGCGGCCTTGTGGTGACAAACGATGACGCGGTTGCCACGCGACTCGGCTTCATCCAGAATGCGTGTGGCGCGGTCCCCGGCCCGCAGGATTGCTATCTCACGCTCCGTTCGCTGAAGACGCTCAGCGTCAGAATGGACCGGCACTGCTCCAACGCCGCGCGCGTTGCCGAGTATCTGACGGGGCGCCCGGAGTTCACGAAGATCTATTATCCCGGCCTCGCCGATTTTCCCCAGCGCGATCTTGCCCTCCGCCAGATGCGGAATTTCGGCGGCATGATCTCCGCCGATCTCGGCTCGCTTGAAAACGCCCGCTCCTTCTGCGCCGCCGTCAGGGTGTTCGCGTTCGCCGAATCGCTCGGCGGCGTCGAATCGCTTCTCTGCCATCCGGTATCGATGACGCATGGCTCGGTGCCGCCGGAAACCCGCGCCGCGCTCGGCATTAGCGATGGGCTGGTACGCTTCTCGGTCGGCATCGAGGATGTTGATGATCTTATCGCCGATATCGAGCAGGCTCTCCGCGCATAATAGGCTGTTGAAGGATGTCATCTGCCGCGTTGGCCTTCACCGTTCGCTGCATCTGATCGTCCTTGAACAGCCCGTGTATCTGGAGTATTCACCAGGCCGTTGATAGACATGGCGGATGGCCCGCCCGCATTCCGATTTCCCGATCCGCGTCTATCGCGATCGATCTTCCCCTGATTTTTTGACTATGAGTCTACCCTGGAAACATGCCATCGTCGTGGGCGCATCATCCGGCATTGGAGAGGCGCTGGCGCGGCGTCTGGCGAAGGAGGGCTGCCGGGTGGCGCTGGTGGCGCGCCGGAAGGATGCGCTGGATCGCCTTGCCGATGAGCTGAACAACGTCGCCGGGGGGACCGTTGCCTTCACGGCCGCGCATGATGTGGCGAATCGCGATGAAGTCCCGTTTCTGTTTCAGGAGCTGACGAAGGAGCTTGGCGGGCTGGACGCGATTTTCTACGCCGCCGGCGTGATGCCGGCCGTGGCGGTGGATGAGTACAACACCGAGAAGGACGCGACGATGATGGAGGTGAATACGATAGGCGCGATGGCGTGGCTGAACCAGGCGGCGGTCCGGTTCGAGCGGACAAAGCGCGGGACAATTGTGGGGATCTCGTCGGTCGCCGGCGATCGCGGCAGGCGAGGCGCGCCGGCATATGGAACCAGCAAAGCGGCGCTTAACGCATTTCTGGAATCGCTCAGAAACAGGCTGGCGCGATTCGGGGTACATGTGGTGACCATAAAGCCAGGTTTTATCGACACGGAAATGAC
>JBDSJW010000196.1:0-7612 GCA_039917235.1 Kapaibacterium sp. (SeqCode)
AATCATGCGGAAATGATATGCTGAAAATCGGTAGTCGAGCCGCCGATGTTAATCTGTCAGCCATGCAGCCTCGGGAAATTCCTTTCGAATTTTCCCTGGATTTCTCCCGTAACCGGACGAAGGTTGAAATTGCTGGTGCGTCGGAACACCGGCTCCATCGGCAGCCCGAGCAGTTGCTCCATGACGGTATTGGTGACAACGGCATGCTTTATTATTGGAAGCAGCTGCCGGTAGGCTTCCAGCGTATAGGCGATATCCTCATCGGAATGTGAGAATGAGATTGTATGAAATCCCGACCAGAGAATTCCGCGTTTGATCAATTCCTGCTGCATCAGCGATTTAACGGCAAGCGGGTCGGCGCAGGTAAATGTCATCATGGTGCGGGGAGTATATCCGATGCACGTCATAACATCGATCTCCTGCTCGGAGATGATCGCATTAATCCCATTTTTCAGGATTTCCCCCTGACGCGCCAGATAGCCGGGGACATCATGTTCTCTCATCTCTCCGATTGTCGCCTTTGCCGCCGCCAGCGAAAGCGCCTCGCCGCCGAACGTGGTGAAGAAGAAGACATCCTTTTCCAGTAGCGTCATGATATCCCTCCGTCCGGTCAGCATGGAGATCGGCATGCCGTTGGCGACCGCCTTGGAAAAGCAGGCCAGATCGGCGTTGATGCCGAAATATTCCTGAGCCCCACCCAGCGCAATCCTGAAGCCGGTCCACATTTCATCGAAAATCAGCAGGGTGCCATACTCCGTGCAGATATCGCGAAGCTTCTGGAGAAATGAGTCGCGCGGCTCCTCGAAGACGAACGGCTCGATGATCACGCATGCCGTGTCATGGTCGATCGAGTCGAGCAGGGAGGAGATATCGTTATAGTTGATCGTGTGGGTCAGCTCCCCGACGGCGTCCGGGATGCCGGCGTTCCGGTCGGTGACGGCGATGTACCAGTCGTGCCAGCCGTGATAGCCGCAGCAGAGGACCTTGTCGCGGCCGGTATGGGCACGCGCAAGCCGAACGGCCGCGGTGGTGACATCGCATCCGGTCTTGGAGAATCGGACTGATTCAGCGTTCGGGACAATCTCCCGAATCAGCTCCGCGACTTCAACTTCCAGCGGGTGCATCAGCGAGAAGGTGATTCCGCTGTTCAGTTGTTCGGCGATCGCGGCGTCCACCGGCTCATGACAGTAGCCAAGGGAGATCGGGCCGATCCCCATGTTGTAATCGATAAACTCGTTGCCATCCACGTCCCAGACATGCGAGCCTTTTCCGCGCGCGATGTACTTGGGCGCAACGCCGTTGACATGCTGCCCCGGCCCTTTTGCCAGCGTCTGGGTGACGGCCGGAATCAGCCCGAGCGCGCGGTTGTAGAGCCTGTCCGATTCCTCGATAATCGGATACGATGGGTTGAATGAGACTGTATTGGGCATCGTTCTATCGGGCTGAATGTTGAATGAAATTGTTCGGCCGCGGGCGTTGGTATGGAGACAGCCGATGGGTCAGACCATGCCGGAGGTGATGCGGGAGGCGTGAAAGCTCCCCGTGCGTTCGGAGATCAGTTCCAGGCGAATCGTTTCGGCGAGCTGCGCTCCGGTCAGCCCCTCGTTGACAAGCACCTCGTCCAGCCGGCCCGGCGTGAACCAGCGTTCAGCGAAGGCGATCGGGAGGAGGGGAGCCATTGTCCGATGCTTCAGAAAAAGCTCGCCGATGATGGAGTAGAGGCCGCCGCTCAGGAAGTGGTCCTCCACCGTCACCATCAGGATCGTCTCGTCGGCGGCCGCCAGGATCGCTCCCACGTCGATCGGCTTCAGCGTGCGGAGGTTGATCACGCGGGAGGATATTCCCTCGGCTGCCAGAACATCGCGCGCCACCAGCGCCTCGCGAAGCATAAAGCCATAGGTGATGATCGCCACATCGTCTCCATCGCCGAAGATCTCCGCCCGCCCGATATCAAACGGCTCGTGATGATCGGTTGCCGGCGCCGTGGCATTGAAGCGGACATACCAGGGAGATGCGTCATCGAGGATTGCGGGGATGCCGGCCGCCAGCTCGTGCGCGTCCGCCGGGGCAAAGACCTTCATATTCGGGATGCCGCGCATAAGCGAGATATCCTCGATGGCCTGATGCGTGGGGCCGTTGCCGTCGGAGAGGAGGCCGGGAACGCCGCCGACCAGTTTTACCGGAAGGTTCGGAATGCCGATATCGGTTCTGATAAACTCAAATGCCCGGAGCGTGAGAAACGTGGCAAGCGCGTGAAGCACCGGAATCCGCCCGCGAAGCGCAAGCCCCGCCGCCGCTCCAACCATCGTTGCCTCCGCGATCCCCACATCGATAAAGCGATCGCCAAGCTTCCCCGGGAGATTTCTGATGGCGGCGCGGTTCTCCGCGGTCATCACCACCAGCCTCTCATCGGCAAGCGCGCGCTCGGCAAGTATCTCCTCGTACGTCATGATCCCTCCATTCGGCATGTTGTTCATCCGCTTTTATCTCACCATCAATATTTCTGATTCCAGATCGGCGGCCGCCTGGCCGTGCAGTTCCCGCAGCAACGCATCGGCATCGTTCGATGTCAGGTTGACGAACCACCTGTCGGCGCGGCGCTCGATCGACGGACACCCTTTGCCGCGGATGGTGTCCGCGATGATCATGGTCGGCCGGCTTGTCTCGAACGGAATTCTCGAAAACGTCTCCTCCATTTCGCTGAACGAGTGCCCGTCGATCCGCTCGGTGGCCCAGCCGAATGCCTCGAATTTCGCTTCGAGCGGCTCCAGCGGTATCAGCTCCTCGGTGCGGATATTCGCCTGAAACTCGTTCCTGTCCACGATGCCGATCAGGTTGTCCAGCTTCAGGGCGCTCGCCACCTGAAGCCCCTCCCAGATCGTTCCCTCGTTCAGTTCACCATCCCCCAGAATCACATACACCCTGTTCTTCCCGCCCCGCATTCTGATGTCGAGCGCGATGCCGATGCCGACCGATAGCAGATGGCCGAGCGATCCTGAATGGAATTCCACGCCCGGTATGTTCCGGTTTGGGTGCCAGTAGATCGAATCCCGGACGCTCAGGTGGTTTGCCAGCCGCGCCGGATCGATATAGCCCAGTTCCGCGAACGTGCCGTAGAGCGCCGGGACATCGTGCCCCTTCGAGAGGAGGAGATAGTCGCGATCGGGGCTGGCGGTGGTTTCCGGGGAGATGGTGAGATGCCTGCCGTAGAGATAGACCAGCAGGTCCGCGCAGGAGAGCGAGGCGCCGATAAAGCAGCCGCCATCGGTGCCCATGCGGATGATATGTTCGCGAACCGAAAGCGCCAGTTGGCGGAGCCAGGGTTCGTCGGGATTGAAGGGGGGCATGCGCGTTCGGAATTAATAGAGGAGCGTTGAAGGATTCCGCATCGCCGTGCGGGTCATCGACGCGTCGATTGTGCGAAGCTCGGCCAGATGATTCCGATACCAGTTGACACCGCTGAGATAGCTGTTGATCGCGGCGATATCGGGTCGCTCATTCAGCAACGCCAGCACTTTCGATATGCCGAAGACCGGATCGTTCTCCGAATGGAGCGCGTTATAGACCGCGACCAGAAAGAGATAGTCATCGCGATAATCGATCGTCCAGCGATGCGACATCGACAGATCGAGCCCGGACCCCCAGAGCACATTTGCCAGCCGGAAGCGTTCGTGGCGTTCCCACAGATACGGCGTGGTATGCTCACGCTCGAACGGTTGCCGTGCCTCGCGATGCGCGGTTTCCAGCGCATCGATCCCGATTACCTCCACATCGTGTCCATCCGGGTAGCTGGCCGGATGAAGGTTGCTGACGTAGTCGAGCCGGTCGGCCCGCGTCTGATAGTGCTCAATCACGCGGTCGATCACCGTCGGATCGATCAACGGGCAGTCCGATGGAATCTTTACGACGGCATCGGCCTGATACTCAAGCCCGGCGCGGTAATGCCGGTCCAGCAGATCGGTGGGATGGCCGCTGAAGCAGCGGACGCCGATCGACCGGGCCAGATCGCGCACGGGCTCGTCCGCCGCCAGCGATGTCGTGGCTATCACTATCTCGCTCGGGCGGGAAGCGGCGCGCACCCGTTCCACCATGCGTTGAAGGAGGGGACGGCCGGCAAGCGGAAGGAGAACTTTATTCGGCAGCCGGCTGCTGCCGGTTCGTGCCTGGATGACAACGACGATATTCAAGAAATCAACTCTCGGTATTAATGAACTGGCTGATTAATAATCAGGAAACCTGGAGCATTGAATCGTAGCGATCGGCATCGCAATCGACCATCGATGGAACGCGATATCCCTCGATATGAAGCCTGCAAATGGCGGCGATATTCGCGGCGGAGCGTCCTCCATTCTGGAGCGGCAGCATCCGTTTCAGCGATTTCATATCGAACGCCGAATAGACATCCTTCCCAAGCGCCAGCCCGATATAGACGACGCTTGAATATTTTGTGATCAGCACATCGCAGTTGGCAATCATGTGGTCGGTATTTCCGGAGCTGAAGATAATTGCGTCGGGCGCCCATTGCGTTATCTCCCGCACGGCGCGTTTGATATTTTCATTGGGATGAAGCTTGAATATCAGCGCGCGTCCATCAGCGATTGTAATGCATTTCTCGATGAATTTTCTGCGGTTTTCATACTTGAACGTTTCGCGGGCGTCGCTTGTCGCCACCAGAACATAATTCCGGTAGGGGAAGTCGTTATCGAGAAATTCCGCGCAATTATCGAAGTTCGGAATGCCGGTGACGCGGATTTTTCCGGCATCGACACCTTTCCGTTCGAAATGCTCGCCGTAACCATCGCTGGCAACGCAGAAATAATCATAGCAATCGCTCAGGCCAGTGGTGGCGGTGCTTGCCAGATATCTCGGCAGCCGCAGGCTCCTGACGATCCGGTACATCAGATTTTCAGGATCGGTCATCCCCTCCTGCACCAGAATTACTTTCCTGTTTCGAATATTATCGGGGACGACGAGATCGCTGCATGTAAGCACCAGATCGTAATTGTGCCGTTCGCCGCGATAATCAACCTGAAGATCGTGCGCGCGAAGGTATGCCAGACAACGGTTGACGAGCTTCCGGCCGGCCACCGTATAATCGATCAGCCCCCATTTTCGCATCCTCTCCACGAAGCCATCTCCGTAATAGGGAGAGAAATAGTGGTCATATTCCGGCAGTTGCATGGCGATCGATCGCATCTGGGATGTCTGATTGATCGAGCCGCAGATATGGAGGATCTTTTTTCGCATGCGTGAGCTCATATCGAGCTGATCGGTGAATATTGATCGCGCGGGCGGCCGAATGGCAATGATCCATGCCCCGATGGAAATGGCTCTGCTTCCGGCGAACGGCGTTTCCGGCCGTTATAGAATGCGCTCAGCGCTATGCAGAAGGAAAGCTCGCAAGCCATAATCCCCCGGAGGATTTCCGACGGTACGCGATCAATCTGATACTGGGTATGTTCCACTTCGATGTTTATCACGTCCGCAACTTACATGACATGGAAACCCCGGCGGTAACTGCCGCGTTAAATCATTATTATCAAAACGAAATAGCGGACAAGCGTGGTTTTAATCCGCTCCGGTCGCCTCCCGCGATGATTAATCGCTTTTGATCGATTTAATCGTTAGTCCATTTGATATTTTTCCATCTCTTTCTTCAAGGCTCTTAATAGCACTAATATGCGTGAGACATATATGTATCCATTAGACCGGATTGTCATCCTGAACCATAGTGAAGGATCTCGCAGAATAGGCCGTAATTGCTGGCCCGCTGACACATTGATGGCTGAATCTGCGAGATCCTTCACTGGCGTTCAGGATGACAGCCGTGAGTTGAATGGGGGCAAAACCAGAATATGCGTCAAGTACATTAGTGCCATATTGTTCGAATCGATTATGGATGTGCCTGCCGTTATGTACGGGGGGTGATACCATTCAATACCCTATCGCACCATGATGAGTTCAGCCCGATCCGATTCATTTAGTATCTTCCGGATCGAATCGCATCGTCATGAAATTATCAACAGGAGAGTCCATGGCAGGCGGCAGCGGCAGTTATCATGAACCATACGAACTCCTCTCCGAGGAGACGAAGAATATGCATCGTGCGCTGGTCACGGTGATGGAGGAACTGGAGGCGATCGACTGGTATCAGCAGCGGGCGGAGGGGTGTTCCGATCCCGAACTGAAGTCGATTCTTCTTCATAACAAGAACGAGGAGATCGAGCACGCGATGATGACGATCGAATGGATCAGGCGGAAGAACCCGACGTTCAGCGATCAGGCGAAGACGTATCTCTTCAGCGAAGGCCCGATCACGCAGGTCGAGAAGGCCGCGATGGCAAAGGAAGGGGGTTCCGGTGGAGGAGAGCAGGGGGGCGGAAACTCCAGTGCATCGCTCGGTATCGGCAGTCTCAAACGTGGAGGACGGTAATGATGGATTTATTGAAACGTGATCACGCGCCCATTCTGGAAGATGCCTGGGATGCAATCGATAACGAGGCACGTCGTGTCCTGAAGCTGAACCTGGCCGGCAGAAAGCTGGTGGATTTCAACGGCCCGTTCGGATGGCAGTACGCCGCCGTTAATCTGGGTCGGCTTGAGCTGCTCAAGAACCAGCCGCTGGCGGGCGTTTCGGTGGGGCGCCGCCGTGTGCTTCCGCTGATCGAGCTCCGCATTCCGATCACGCTGGATATGATGGAGCTTGATTCGGTTGCCCGTGGCGCCACCGATCCTGATCTTGGGCCGGTGGTGGAGGCGGCGGAGAAGATCGCCCGCGCTGAGGACAGCGCCATTTTCAATGGGTATCACGAGGCGGGCATTCGTGGGATTATCGAGTCAAGCCCGCACGCTCCGTTGAACCTTCCGGCGAAGGGGGCGGATTATCCGAAGGCGATCGTTCAGGCCAAGGAGATTCTGCGCGAGGCGGGGATCAACGGGCCATACGCGCTCGCGGTTGGCCCAACGGTGTACGAGGAGATCTCGCGCGCATCGGAGGATGGCTATCCGATCCGCAAGCGGATCGAGCAGCAGATGATCGATGGGCCGATCGTCTGGGCGCCATCCATTCAGGGGGCCGTGCTGATGTCGATGAGGGGAGGGGATTTTGAGTTGACAGTGGGGCAGGATCTTTCCATCGGCTATGCCTACCATGAGAAGCATTCAGTGGAGCTCTATCTCACCGAGTCGTTTACGTTCCGGGTGCTGGAGCCCGCCGCGGCGATCTATCTGCGGCACGAGGAGAAGGCGTAACCGCCCGCGTGGACAAACCGCATAAAACCAACGAAGGCGATCCCGATGAGATATCGAGATCGCCTTCTGTTGTCTGAGCCCGCGACGGGAATCGAACCTGCAACCTTCTGATTACAAATCAGATGCTCTGCCAGTTGAGCTACACGGGCGAAATGGGCTGCAAAGATAAACGATCGTGCCCCCACCGCGCCAATTTCTTTTTGTGTCTGAAATACTGCCCCGTGTATCTTTGCCCTACCCCCGGCACCACCTTAGTCATGAGGATTTCACGATGGGCATTGCATCGCAGCTCCAATCCCGACTGAGCATGACCAGGGGTGATGTCACCGTTGCCCTGTTCATTGCCGTCACCGCCGTAGCC
>JBDSJW010000197.1:0-12992 GCA_039917235.1 Kapaibacterium sp. (SeqCode)
TCCGCATCATCTCCTCCATATCGGCGCGGCTGTAGAGCCGCACAACTTCGGGAACCTGGGCGGTGTAGATCGTTTGGTTGTCCGGGGCGATCCATGTGGGGAAGCTGGTCATGATATGCTGGTCGGCATCGTAGCTGTTGTCAACCACGAACTGGCCGCCGGCAACCGTATCATTCCAGCAGCCGAATGCCTCGGCGCGATCCGATGAGATAAGATCGCAATAGAAGATTCCCCCCGGCTTCAGCCAGCAGCCGATGCGGCCGATCAGCTCGCGGTTCTGCTGGTCGGTGCCGTAGCCGAAACTGGTGTTGAGCGAAAGGATCGCGTCGAAGTTCCCCTCCGGCTCGAACGTGAACATGTCGGCGGAGATGAACGTGACCTTCACCTCCCGCTCCCGCGCCAGCTCGATGCACGATTCCACCAGCGGCTCCGAAAGCTCCAGCCCAAGGACATCGGCGCCGCGGAGCGCAAGCTGTATCGAAAGCTCGCCGCAGCCGGAGCCAAGATCCAGCACCCGCATCCCCGGCTTCAGCTCGATGGCACGGGCGATATCGGCGGCCGTCGTGCGCCAGTTTGCCAGCTCTTCCGGCGCTCCGTAGTATCTGCGTTGCAGAAAATAGCTCCACCAGTTCCAATCTTTTTCGATCGGTTCACCGTGGATAAATGAGATATCGTTATCTGTTTCGGACATAATGTTCAAAGTTACGGAATTGGGCTCGCGTAAGCGCTCATCAGAGGATCGTCGGGGCATTGAAGGGCGTTTCCACATCCGCCGGGAGCGATGCCACCGTGCCGGAACATCGCCAATATACCCGCGATTCCCCCTGTTCCGGGGCGGGACGAACTGTAAACGTCTTCATCCGGCCGCTATTGCCCGCCGCTCCGCGTTGCCCGGGTTCCGGCAAAAGCGTAGAATTGAAGGATGATGACGATACGCCCTCCCTATATCCCCGCGGTTTCCCTTGCCGATTATCATTACGATCTCCCCGCCGACCGGATAGCCTCCCATCCGCTGGAGGAACGGGACGCCAGCCGGCTTCTGGTCTGTGATGTCATGGAGGGGAGCATCCGGCACCGGCAATTCCGCGATCTTCCGTCGCTGATTCCGGCCGGTGCCATGATGGTTGTCAACGCCACGCGCGTGGTGCGGGCGCGGATTATCATGCACCGCCCGACCGGCGGCCGGGTGGAGATCTTTCTGATCGAGCCGGTGGAGCCCTCCAACGATCCGGTGCTGGCGCTCGGCGCCCGTGGGGAATGCGTCTGGGCCTGCATGGTCGGCGGCGCCAGGAAGCTGCTGAAGGAGGGGGAATTGCGGGGGAGTTGGGGAGATGTCGGGCTTATCGCGAGCGTGGCGGGCGAGCATCCCGACGGACTGCTGATACGCTTCCGCTGGACCCCGGCGGATCTTGATTTCGCGGAGATACTGGAATCGGCCGGTCGGGTTCCGCTGCCGCCGTATATCAAACGGGATGCCCTCCCCGCGGATGCCGAGAGCTACCAGACCGTCTACGCGCGCGATGAGGGGGCCGTTGCCGCCCCGACCGCCGGCCTCCATTTTACGCCGCGCATTCTGGAGGAGCTTCGGGAACGGGGGGTGGCGATGGAGCGGGTGACGCTCCACGTCGGCGCCGGGACATTCAGGCAGGTGAAGGGGAGCGTGGAGGAACACGACATGCACCGCGAGCGGATCGTGGTGACGGCGGAGACCTTGCGTGAGCTGATAGCGCATGCGCGACGGAGGGCCGCGTCTGATGGCTTTCCGCTGATCCCCGTGGGGACAACAAGCCTGCGAACGCTGGAATCCCTCTACTGGTTCGGCGCGCGGCTGATCGCGGGGGAGAGCGTGGCGGCGGGGGATGATGATCTTCTTGTGAGCCAGTGGGACCCATACCGGCTGGAGGCCCAGCCGGGGCTGCTTCCGGAGCTTGCCGACGCGCTGGAGGCGGTGGATGGCTGGCGAGCATCGCGCGGTCTGGACGCCGTTGCAGGGCATACCGGCATTATGATTCTGCCGGGATATCGCTTCCGCGCCTGCGACGCGCTGATCACCAACTTCCACCAGCCGGAGAGCACGCTTATCCTGCTGGTGGGGGGGCTGATGGGGCGCGATCTCTGGCGCCGCGTCTACAATGAGGCCCTTGCCGAGGGCTACCGCTTTCTGAGCTACGGCGATTCCTCCATGATCATCGTCTCCGACCGGATGAAGAATGGAGCCCCGAAGGAGGGGTGATGGCTGGTCACCCCCGGACATCGTCAGAAATCCTTCTTCTGAAACTTCCAGATCGCGAGCGAGAGCATCACCCCCGTGAAGATCGTTCCCTGGATAAAGGGCACGAGGTTATCGACCGAGGAGGTCATGACGTACTGCGGGGTTGCCGTTGCTATCAGGTCGGCGGTCTGCGGAAGCGCATAATAGAGCCCGTCGATAAACCGCTTTATCGCATCGCTGCCGATAAGCCTGAAGAGCGTCTCCTCGCGTCCCCTCAGGAACGTGGCGAGGATGATCACATGAAGGTAGACAAGGCTTATCGGGAGCACCCAGCTTTCGGTGACCACATTCAGGAGGATCACCGCGCTGTAGATCACCACGAATGTGAAGAGCGGAATCAGCGTGGCGCCGACCAGAAACGATCCCACCCAGACCCCCGTGAATATCCCATAGAGCGCCCACATCGCCAGGACGAAGAGGAAGAGGTTAAGGGCTATGGCGATAACGCCGCCAAGCGCGCGACCCAGAAGAATCGTGGTGCGGGAGATCGGCTTGGAGAGGAGAAGATCGATCGATCCCTTCTCCATGATCGACGGGACGATGCCGGCGGTGACGAAGATGCCAAGGAAGATCATCGCCGCGCCGATGACCATCGTAAACATGCCAAGTTGCCCGCGGACCGCCTCGGCCAGCGATCTCTGCATCCCGCGCTGGAAATCCGTACTCTGATCGGGGGGGACATCGAACGTCCGGCTCGATGTCCTTGGCCGGTTCGCCACGGAGTCCAGCGGGCTGTCGGTGCCAAGGAGCGCCGTATCCTCCAGAGGAGGAGGGGCGGGGCTGGTGATGCGGACGGAATCCCGCGCCGCCGGTGGCCCGGCATCCGGCTCGATCATCATTTTAGGCCGTGCGGCGAGAAAGGCGGCCGTAATCGCCAGCGTCAGAATCTCGATGCCGATGATCCCGATGATCACCTTCTTGGCGTAGATTTCACGGAACGTGTCGGTGATCAGTGCCCAGAGTTTCATCGCGCGCCTCCCTGAACGATATCCATGAAAAGGTTCTCAAGCGTCTGCCGCACCGGGTTTACCGAGACGATCAGAAGCCCCTGCGATCGGAGATGATCGATCACCTCGTTGAGCGCGCGCAGGTCGGTTGCCATCACGGTTGCGCCGTTCGGCAGAAGGTCGCGCGGGGTAAACCGGGCGATGGCCGCCGCGAACGCCGGGGCCTGCTCCTCCGCCACCTCGATCCTGTACTGGTTGGATGACTCGGTAAGCTCCCTGACCGTGCCGATCCTGACCAGCTCCCCCTTGTTGAGGATTGCGACGCGATCGGAGATCAGCTCCACTTCGGAGAGAAGATGGCTGTTGAGGAAGATCGTCTTCCCCTCGGCCCGCAGCCCGCCTATCAGATCCCGTATCTCCTTCCGTCCAACCGGATCGACGCCATCGGTCGGCTCATCCAGAAAGACCACTCTGGGATTGTTGAGGAGCGCCTGCGCCAGCCCGAGGCGCTGCATCATCCCCTTGGAATATTTCTTCACCTTCGTCCCTTTCCACTTCGTCATGTTCAACTGCTCCAGCAGAACATCGCCGCGCCGTCTGATCGATGGCGTATCCATCCCGCTCAGATGCCCGAAGTACTCAAGGACGCCCCGGCCGGTGAGATAGAGCGGATAGCGATGGCTTTCCGGCAGATAGCCGACGATCTCCTTGCTGGATGTGGTGCCGATCTTCCGTCCCTCGATCCGCGCGCTTCCCGATGACGGGGAGACGATGCCGAGGAGGAGCTTCACCAGCGTGGTTTTCCCGGCGCCGTTGGGGCCAAGCAGGCCGAACACCTCACCCGGCTGGATATCCAGCCAGAGCGGTTTCAGCGCGTGCACATCCGGCTCCGTCCGTTTCCCGGAACGGTAGATTTTCTCAAGACCCTCGATCGTTATCGATACGCTGCTCATAGGCTGGGCTGGAACATTGTTGATGTGATGGACCGCCGCATCGGGCACCGGCGGCACCTGGGGCGGCCTTACGAGGCCGATGTGTCATAGTTGCATCGCCAGGCGGAGCTCATCGGCGGAGAGATATCGCCACTCGCCCGGCGCCAGCGCCAGATCCGCCAGCCTCAGTCCGCCGATTGCGGCCCTGAGTAGCCGGAGGGTGGGATGCCCCACCGCCGCCGTCATCTTCCGCGCCTGCCTGTTCCGCCCCTCGATCAACGTCAGCGCGATCCACGCCGTGGGGATCTCCTTTCGGAAGCGGATCGGAACCGGCCGGTCGGGAATCAGGGGGGGCGGGATGATCTCCGCTTTCGCCGGCAGCGTGGGCTTTCCCTCCAGCACCACGCCATGTTCAAGCCGGGCAAGCGCTTCGGGGGATGGAATCCCCTCCACCTGCGCCAGATAGGTTCGCCGGTGGCGGCGGGAAGGGGAGAGGAGCATGGCGTTGAGCGCGGGATCATCGCTGAGCAACAAAAGCCCTTCGCTGTCGTAGTCGAGCCGTCCAACCGGATAGATATCGGGAGGGAAGGCGAATTCGGCCAGTGTCCGTTTGTCGCTGCCGTCCGGTCTGGAGAACTGCGAGAGGAGGGCATACGGCTTATTGAGCGCGATATACGCCCGCCGCGCGGAGGGGATAAACTCCCCGCCGGCTGATCCCCCGCGTCCCGGAGGGCGACGGCCCAAATGAAAATGTCTGTTTTGCACGTGGGGCAAATCTACGGTTGGCCGCTGGTGGAGGCAAGTTGTCGGGGGCGGTCTTTTCCATTTGCGGCGGCGACCAGTGGCGGCGTTCCGGGAACAGTCGGACTCTTTTTCGTAAGTTAATACTCTTTGTTTGCAATGTGCCGTTCCGTATCTCCCAGCCTCCGTGCGTGAGCGGCGTCGCAATCCTCCCGCGTCCGTTATCGATACTCCTGTGGGCTTTCATTCATAAATATCCGATACGAGCTGAACACTATGTTGTATCCCATCCGGAAATGCCATGCTCTGGTAGCAGGGTTTTCGCTGGCGACAGCGCTTGCAGCCAATGCTCAGACGAGCGATCTGCCGCAGGTGAACTTCACCAAATTCGAACTGCCGAACGGTCTGCGCGTCGTTCTGTCGGTTGATAAAAGCGCGCCGGTTGTCGCGTCCTTTGTCCATTATCACGTCGGCTCGAAGAACGAGCGGGCGGACCGGACGGGGTTTGCGCATTTCTTCGAGCATCTGATGTTCGAGGGGACCGAGAATATCCCACGCCATAGCCTGGACAAAATCGTCCAGTCGGCCGGCGGAAACCTGAACGCGTTCACATCGTTTGATGAGACCGGCTATCAGATCAATCTTCCATCCAACCAGCTCAAGCTTGCGCTCTGGATAGAGTCGGAGCGGATGCTTCATGCGCGGGTGGAGGAAGTTGGCGTGGAGACGCAGCGCGGCGTGGTAAAGGAGGAGCGGAAGAACCGTTACGACAACACGCCATACGGATCGCTCTTCGAGAACCTTGCCGTGCATACCGGCGCCGGGACTCCCTACGGCTGGACTCCGATCGGTTCGGCGCAGTATATCGATCAGGCGAAGATCGACGAGTTCCGGGATTTCTACAAGACGTACTACGTTCCGAACAACGCCGTGCTGGCGATTGTGGGGGATATCGATATCGAGAAGACCAAGCAGCTTATCACCGATTACTTCGGCGGAATCCCGCGCGGCAGGGAGATTGAACGGCCGACCTTCACGGTGCCGATGGGGATCGCGGAGAAGACAGTGGATATTCACGAGGAGAGCACCCCGCTTCCCGCGCTTCTCTTTGCCTACAGGACGCCGAAGCGGGGGGATAAGGATGCCTACGCGATCGAGCTGCTGGCGACGATCATGGCCACCGGAAACAGCTCCCGCCTCTATCGCGACATGGTGGACCAGAAGCAGCTTGCGCTGAATGTCCAGGCAATCCCGCTCGATCTTGAAAACGGCGGCCTCCTCGGCCTCTTCGCGGTCTCCCATCCGACGGTGACGATGGGGCAGCTTGCCGAGGGATTTGGTCGCGAGATCGAGGATGTGCAGAACAACGGCGTGACGGAGGAGGAATTCCAGAAGGCACGCAACCAGATCGAGACGCAGTACGCGCGCCGGTTCGACAACGCGCTGGACAAGGCGATGGCGCTGGCGAGCTACGAGACCTATTTCGGCGATCCCGCGTTGATCAACACGGAGATCAACCGCTATATGTCGATCACCCGGGATGACATTCAGCGGGTTGCCAAAACCTATCTCAACCCGCAGAACCGGGTTGTTCTAAAATACTTTCCGCCAGCCCAGGGAGGGAAGTAACCGATGAGACGTACTACGAATCATTCAACAACCGGCGTACGTGGCCCCATCCGTTTCGTATGGGGATGCGCGCTATTCTTAGCCTCGCTGAATCTCATGACGCAATCGAGCTTCGCACAGATCGACCGCACCAAGCAGCCAGCCCCCGATCCCGCCCCCGCCACGGCCTTTCCGCCGTACGAGGAGTTCACCCTTAAAAATGGATTGAAGGTCTTCTTCGTGCGCGATGAGCGCCCGCTGGTGACGCTTCGGATGCTGGTTCGCGGCGGCAACGGCAACGACGGCAATCTTCCAGGGCTTACCGACGCGGTTGCCGAACTGCTGATCAAGGGGACCACAACCCGGACGGCGCAGCAGTTCGCGCAGCAGATCGATTTCATCGGCGGCCATGTAAGCCCATCCACCTCGGCCGATGCCATCAGCATCTCCGCGAGCGGGCTGCGGAAGCATTTCGATAATGTGCTTGCGCTCTTCGCCGATGCCGTGAAATCGCCGGCGTTCCCCGCCGATGAGCTGGAGAAGTATCGCCAGGATCAGATCTCCGGCCTGAAATCCCAGAAGGCCCGCTCCGAATTCCTCGCCGACTATGCGGTGAACAGGGTGCTCTACGGCAACAGCCCCTACGGACAGATGCCCTCCGAGGAGGCGTTCAAGATGCTGACGCCGGAGAAGCTTAAGACCTACTACAAGGCGTATTTCGTGCCGAGCAACGCCACGATCGCCGTGGTCGGCAACTTTACGAAGGATGAGCTGAAGTCGAAGCTGGAAGCGGCGTTCGGGAACTGGAAAACCGGCAACGCGCCGACGATCAAGGCCCCGAAATTCTCCCCGCTGAAGGGGAGGCGGATCGTGCTGGTGGACAGGCCAACGTCGGTGCAGAGCAGCATCAGGGTGATCGGCAAGGGGCCGCTCTTCCGCGATCCTGATCGTCCGCAGACGGGGGTGCTGAACAGCATCCTTGGCGGCGGCACCGGCCTTGGAAATCGTCTGGCCGCCAACCTTCGCGAGACCCATGCCTATACTTACAGCCCCTACAGCACGTTCGATGGGAATATGTACATGGGGCACTGGCTTGCCGCGGCTGATGTGCGGAACGCGGTGACCGATTCGGCGCTGACCGAGACGCTGAAGGAGATCGGGCGGATGCAGAACGAGCCGGTTCCGCAGGAGGAGCTGACCCGCAATATCCAGTCCTCCGTCGGCAACTTCCTGATGTCGGTGGCCGACCCCACAACCACGGCCGTTCGCGTCCAGTCAATCGATTTTTACGGCCTTCCGAAGAACTACTACCAGAAGCTGGCGGCGGGCTATCAGGCAACGACCGCCGATATGGTGCAGAGCCTCAGCACCAAGTACCTGAACAGCGCCGATCTTGCCATCGTGGTGGTCGGCAAGGCGAGCGAGGTGCGGCAGGGGCTTGAGAAGTTCGGCAAGGTGGAGGTGTGGGACGCCGATCTGATGCCGGTCAACAACGCCGCCACGGCCAAGGCGATCGGGATGACGGTGGAGCAGATCTGGGATAAGATGCTGACCGCGATGGGGGGGAAGGAGAAGATGCGCGCCGTGAAATCGTTGAAGACCGAAGCCGCGATCCTGACGGAGAACGCCGGACAGAAATGGGACGGCACGATGGTGAAGGTGGAGGAAGCGCCCAACAGGATGTATCGGTCGATGGACCTTGGCCCCTACAAGATCGAGCTGGTGGTCAACGGCACCACCGCCAGGCTTGGACAGGGAGGCCCGCTCCGCCAGATGACCGGCGACGAGCTTGAGAAGGTGCTGGAGAGCAGCCATATCATGTCCGAGGCATACGTCGATGACCAGAATGTGAAGCTCTCGTACAACGGCGAGAAGATGGTCGAGGGACACAAGGTGTACGTGGTTGATGCCGCGTATCCGAAAAGCGGATCGACGATCTACTACATCGACGCAAAGACGTTCCTTCCGGTGATGCAGGAATCGGACGGCTCGGAATCGACGCAGTTCAGCGACTGGAAGGGGGAGAGCGGGATCATGCTTCCGCATCTGGTCAAGGTGGATCTTGGCCCCCAGTCGAAGATGACCATCGATAAGATCAAGTACCAGGTCAACGGCACTGTCGATGAATCCCTCTTCAACAAGTAACTCCGTTGCGTACGACGCGATGATGGTTCTTCAGGCTCCCGTCCGGCACCGCCGAGGCGGGAGCTTCTGTTTTCGGCGAGTTGGGGATCACACGGTAGCTATCGGTCGGAGGAGGCCGGGCGGATTCCCGGCGCGGTCTGCCGGATCGATCCATGCTCCATATGCCAGCGCCGCGCGTACGGAAACGCCTCCTGCGCAAGGATCGGGTCGTGCGTGGTGATCAGGAAGATCTTTTCGTGTGTGTAGTGGCCGGCCAGATAGTGGAGAATTTCGCGCGCGGTGGAGATATCAAGATCCCCGGTCGGCTCATCGGCCAGGATGATATCGGGGTTGTTTGCCAGCGCCCGCGCAATCCCGATGCGCTGTGCCTCTCCGGCCGAGAGCTGCGCCGGCATATGGGAGCGGAGATGGCTCAGCCCCAGCTCGGTAAGGATTTCGAGGGCTCGCCGGGTAATCGCTCGCGAGCCCTTCATGGAGATCGAAAGGGCGAACCGGATGTTATCGTATACCGATCGATCCTCCAGCAGTTTGTCATCCTGAAAGATCAGCCCCATCCGCCGCCGCAGCTTCGGCAGGTTGCGGCCGGAGGAGCCGTTGACCATCGTTCCGGCCACCATGATGCGCCCGGTGTTCAGTGGGTGATCGCCATACAGCGCCCGCAGGAGCGTCGTTTTGCCGGCGCCGGTTTCTCCCGTCAGGAGCACCGCCTCCCCCGGGTTTATCGAAAGTGTTGTATCGCGCAGCACGGGAAGCCCGCGGTGCGAGAGTGTGACGTTGGTCAGTTCGATCACGCGAATTCAATTCCTGAGAGCGTATCTGTTGGAGAGCGTTTCCGGGGGGAGGGGACGTTTGAAACGTCCCCCGACGGGTTGTCAGTCTGTTATGAAAAGATGTATTGGCCCGGCTACGCCACCTTGCGATTTGCCACCACTTCCACGGCAACCTCCACCGCTTCCACCACGCTTCGCTCCGACGCGATGCCACCGCCGGCAATCGTAAAGGCAGTTCCATGATCGGGAGATGTTCTGACGATTGGCAGCCCGGCGGTATAATTCACACCGGCGCCGCGCGCAAAGAGCTTCAGCGGAATAAGGCCCTGATCGTGGTACATCGCAAGGACGGCGTCGTATTCACCCGGCGTAAACCTGGCGAAAAAGCCATCGGCGGGGAGCGGGCCTTCCAGGTTCATCCCCTCGGCGCGTAATGCCTGGAGCGTCGGGGCGATAATCTCCACCTCCTCGCGGCCGATCAACCCGGTTTCACCGGCGTGCGGGTTCAGCCCCAGCACCGCGATTGCCGGCCGTTCCACCGCGAAATCGCGCTGAAGCGAGCTGACAAGCTGGCGCGCGCAAAGCTCGATGCGGGGCCAGGTGATCATATCGGGAACATCTCTCAGCGGCGCATGGATTGTGACGATCGCCACGCGCAATCCCCTGGTCATCAGCATCATCAACGGTTCGCCGCCGGCGATAAAGGCAAGCATCTCCGTGTGTCCGGGGAAATCGTGTCCCCCCGCGTTCAGCCCGCGTTTCGAGATCGGCATTGTGACGATTGCGTCGGCATCACCCGCCATCGTCATCTCGGCGGCGTGGATGATCGCGTCTCCGGCCAGCCGTCCCGCCCGCGCATCGATCTCGCCGATCCGCAACGTTGCATCAGACGCGATTTCGATGATCGGTATCACCTCGCCATCCACGAAGAGGGCTCCCTCCGAGACGCGCGCATCCATGATCGGCAGCGCCTGGAGATAGGCTTTCAGCAGCGCGGCGTTCCCGGTGATTACCGGGCGGCAGATTTCACGCACCGAGGGGAGGGCAAGCGCCTTGACAAGCACTTCCGGCCCGACCCCGTTGATATCGCCGATCGTGAAGACCACTTTCGGCGGAATCGATTCCCCTTCTCCGGTATCGGCGGCTCGTCCATCACGAATTTTTCCCGTGCGTCCGGCCCCTTCCCGTCCATCATCGAAGCTTCCTTGCACCATGACATCCTCCCAATTGATTGAAGCTCCGATCGCGGACCTCGGAGCGGATCAAGCCTTTGCCGGTTCGCCATTAAGACCGGCATAATCTTCTTCCATGAACGATCGTGCCATCTCCACATCGTCAACGCTTCCGCAGACAAATGGAGCACGCTGATGGAGTTCCGTCGGCACAAGTTCCAGCACGCGGTTGCGCCCGTCGATCGCGGCGCCTCCGGCCTGCTCAATCAGCATGCCGAGTGGATTCACCTCGTACATCAGACGTAGCTTGCCGTTCGGGGATTTTTTATCGGCGGGATAAAGGAAGATTCCGCCGTACAGAAGCGTGCGGTGGATATCGGCCACGGCGGTGCCGATATAGCGGAGGCTGTAGGGGCGTTCGGAGTCCTGATCCTCCTGCTTGAGATAGTCCACATACCGTCGCGTTCCCGGAAACCAGTTGACGGAGTTTCCCTCGTTGATCGAGTAATATTTCCCCTTTTTCGGGATGCGGACCTGCGAGGAGGAGAGGAGAAATTCCCCGAGCGTGGGATCGTAGGTGAAGAAATCGACGCCCTCGCCGGTGGTGTAGGCCAGCACCGTGCTTGAGCCGTAGAGCGCGTAACCGGCGGCGCATTGCCGGTAGCCCGCCTGGAGCATATCGTCCATGCAGCCGTCGCTCCCGTCATCGTCCGAAACGCGGCGGAGGATGGAGAAGATGGTGCCGACCGGCGCGTTGACGTCGATGTTGGAGGAGCCGTCCAGCGGATCGAAGAGGAGGACGTAGGAGCCCTTGTCGGCGGCGGCGGGGATCTGGATCAGCCCGTCCGATTCCTCGGAGGCCATGGCGCAGAGATTGCCTCCGTAGCGCATCGCGCGGACGATGGTCTCGTTGGAGAACTCATCAAGTTTCTTCACCGCTTCGCCATGAACGTTTTCACCGCCGGTAAGGCCGAGGATATCCGCCAGCCCGGCGCGGCGGACTTCGCGGGTGATCACCCGCACCGCGAGCGTCAGATCGCGCAACAGCCGGCTGAATTCTCCGGTGGCCTCCTGATGAAGATGTTCCTGGTCGGCGATGTGCCGCTCGATGGTGATCATTTTCGGGTACGTGGGCATGTGGGCTCGATGTGTTGATGCGGGGAGTGGCGATAGCATCCCCGCGAAAAAATGATTGTTCCGTCCGTGCGCTGTTCAGCAGTCTGTTGAATTACTACAGATGCTCAGACTGTTCAAGGAGGCTCAGCCGCACGGCGGCCGAACCTGAGCGAATGAGGCGTTCTCCCGGACGCCGCAGCGAGCGAACGGTGAATGTCGGGGGACGTTTGAAACGTCCCCGGACGCCGCGGATGACCTCCTTCAACAGTCTGCTAGGCATCGGGAGGACGGACCGTGAGGACGGGGCAGGGGCTTTCGCGGACGACCCGTTCAGCGGTGGAGCCGAAGATAAGGTGTTCCAGGCCGGTGCGCCCGTGCGTGGCTATCACGATAAGATCGATGGCATTCTCGCGGGCATATTCGATGATCGCGGAGCTGGCGCGCCCGTGCGCGATGGCCGTGACGCTCTGCACCCCCTGAATTTCCTCACGCTTGAGCATCTCTGCCATCGCGCGATCCGCCGCCTCGGCCAGCTCATTATCCAGGTTGATCATCCCCATCGGCGAGAGCCCCGCTTCGGTGGGGAACACGGTCGGCTCGATAACGTTGAGCAGATGAAGCTCCGCCTCCCAGCGATTGGCGAATGTGCGGGCGTAGCTGAGCGCGTGGCAGGAGTGATCGGAGAAATCGGTGGGGGCAAGGATCCTGCGGATCTCCAGGGTTTTCATATGCGTTTCGGTTTGAATAGTAGTTGACCTTCCGGCTCACGCCCGATATCGACAAATCATTCCGACAACATAGGAATAGCGCCGCAGAGATTCAATTATAGGAGCGGATGTTTATCCGCCGCGACAAAAAAAAGCGCGCCCGTCGGATATGCGGGCGCGCTGGAATATCACTGATGGATTGATTTGTCTTCAATCGGCATCGAATGCCACCCTGATATTTTCGCTGCTGCTGAATGCCAGGTAGGGGATTCCCACAAATCCGTATACAGCCGCGATGGCGCTTGTCACCTTATCCCTCCCCAATGCCTCCCCCACTTCCATCCAGATGACGACGTGGACAATGGGGATGATAGGCGGAACAAAATAAAGGAGAAGCCACCAGTCGGGTTTTCCCGCGACTCGTATCGCGATCAGCCAGTTTGCAACCGGAAGCCACCACAATCCCGCCTCATCTCCATGTCCGGTTTTCTCGGCGATCAGCTTCAGGCAGTAACCGTAAAACAGAACGACCGCCAACCAGAATCCGAACATGATGAGAATAAATACGAGTCCGAACGCGGC
>JBDSJW010000198.1:0-4140 GCA_039917235.1 Kapaibacterium sp. (SeqCode)
GTTTAGCTGTGCTTTGGCAACCGGAATTCAGGGAATTGGTGTTAATTTCCGAGTAAAGTCTGATCTTGTTATCCCGGTGCCATCATTCTTTATATTGAACCAAGGCCGGCTCCATGCCCCTGATAAACACGACTTGCAATTTCGTGTCGCAATCGAGGTTCCTTTGGGAAGTAAGAAATTCTAAAATCTATATAGAGGGTCTTGAAGAGTTCCATCAAGCAACATTGAATACACTGAAAGTAATCGAAGTAACTGAACCTATACATTTTCTAAACTATCGGGGTAATATAGCAATGAGTACATTTTTGAATTCGCCATTTCGCAATGTTCATGACGTGAATATTAAGAGTGAGCAGGGTAGATCATTCATAATAGATATATTAGAGGAGGCGCCGGGAAGCTATCGGTCCTCTATTACGGTTTTAGACAACGTAACTGTGCCCCCAGTAAGTTGGGGCTATGAGGTAGAATCGCTGGCAATATCCGCAGGCGAGAGCTTTGAGACCTCTCTTAAACTCATAGTTGCATACTTGAAGGACGTTGATAGTAACGATATGATTTCAGATATTCATAACCCTTGTAATTGTCCTTTTGTGACCGAAATGGATCAAAATGCTATCGTATCCAAGCTGGCGCTTGGTATAGTCGTCCGGGTTAATTGAGGACAACGGTGATTTATGGTCCCTGCCGAATTTAAAGAAAAGGAATATGAGGGCCCTCTCTATAACCCACTTGAGAAGGGAGGCCATCGCCTTTGGTCTCCCGGCCATGTCCTTGAGCAGTACTCAGTTCGACTTTATCCATTCGCAGAGGTGAGATTTGCATAAAAGCGACAGGTAGCATAAGCTACGTACCGTAGCGCTAATCAAGGTACAGAATGCTTACACTACCCGCCGACTGTGCATCGGCGATTCTACCATTTGCTCCACTGTTTTCCAAACGCGTCTTTGTCTACGCTCAGACGCTTCTGCTCGGAGCGATTCTCACACTGGCCCAACGCACCGTTACCGCCTGTCTGCGCGTGATGGGACTGGCCGAGGAAGAACACGTTCAGAACTACCATCGGGTGCTCAATCGAGCGCAATGGTCCGCGCTGAAGGCCAGTCGCATCCTGCTTGGCCTGGTTGTCGACCGATTGGTGCCGCCAGGTCCGTTAGTCTTCGGGTTGGATGATACACTCGAACGACGGCGCGGCGCGAAGATCGCGGCCAAGGGCGTGTATCGTGACCCCGTGCGCTCAAACCATGGCCATTTCGCAAAGGCCACGGGGCTGTCGCTCGCTGATGTTGCTGACCGATGTGCGCTGGGCTTGCCGGCGCTGGGCGCTGACGATTCTGGCGCCGTCGGAGCGCTATCATCGCGAACGTGGCCAACGCCACAAGACGCTGACCGATTGGGCTCGTCAGGCGATCCTGCAACTTCATCGCTGGCTCCCGGATCGATCGTTGGTTGTGGTCGCCGGACAGCAGCTTCGCAGCATTGGAGCTGCTGTCAGCGGTCCGATCGGCAGCCACACTATGCTATACCATCTGATGGGATAAAGTCGAGATAAGATCTTCTCCACTTCCCCCAACCTCACTTCCCCCGCCCCTCATCAACCCTGCGAAACTCCACTGTTGGTAGATGATGCTCAGTTGCGGTGATGGTTACCGCTCCGGAAGGTATCGCCACGGCCAGATGACGCGCGGTGAGTTGCTCGTCGTCAAAGACGATGCGGTACTGGCCCGCGCCCACGCCCGCGAAGAAGATCGTGCCGTCGGAGAAAATTTCACCGTCGTAGGCCGCGCCGGTTGTGCTGGAGATGAGCTGTAGACGGAGACCATGAATCATGCCGGCAACTCCCGCGGGCTGCGTTGCGCCTGTGACGTCGTAGCCCTGCGAGAAGGGGATTTCAATCACTTCCAGGCCGCTCGGCTGCGTGTAGATCAGGAAGTGGGAACGGGCCGGAAAGAGATTGTCGTTTGCGTAAAGCCACCGATCGATATCGACCGCGCAGCTCCGGTTGGCCGGCAGCGAGTGGAAGGTGCCATCCTCGGAGATCATCTGCGAGTTAGCGTATGAAATGCGCGTCTGCGGGGCGGTCATCGTCTCCTCGCCGTTGTCCCGGATGCCGTTGCCGTTCAAGTCGTTGAACGCAAGCACGATGATTGCCGATTCGCCGACCGATGTGCTGTTGAACGCCCTGATACCGCTCGGCGAGATGATCAGGCTCCCCTGCGCGAATGAATTGTTCGTCACGGCGTTCCCCGCGTATCCGGCCGTCGTGGAGATGCGGACCGCGTTCAGATCGATGCTCAACTGCGCCTGAACGGAGCCGTGTTTCCAGTCAAGCTCGGGAACCGAGTAGCTCAGGTTGATTCCCAGTTCGTCGGTCAGGCGATAATATGTGGAAAGGTCGAGCGATGAGATTTTGTTGAGATTGTGATCGTAACGGGCGGCGGCGGAGAGGAGGAGGCCGGTGGCCGGGGTGATCATCAGGCGGAGATCGCTCGTAAGACTCCGCGTCGTCGTGACGGAGGGGGCCAGCTCGTCGATCGCGACGGCGTTATCCCTGATAACGGTGTATCGCGTGGAGCCCATGAAGTTGATCCCCTCCACATATCCCGAGAACTGCGGCTCAATTGTAAACCGATCGCCGAACGACCGTTTGTCGTAACCGCCGGTTGCGCCAATGCTGATGGCGCCAATCGGGAGCGTGCCGGCGAATGTGCCGGAGTAGATCCGTTTACCGATCGACAGCGAGTCGATGCCGAGGCGAACCGTTGCGTTGTTCGGAAGAATCGTCGAAAGGCTTCCGCCGAAGCTCCGGGAGCGAATGCCGTAACGAACGTTGAACGATGTCGCGCTTCCCAGCCAGAGTGAGGCAAACGGCGTGGCGTCCAGGCTGTCGCGATTCCATTCGGTGATCTTCCTGGCGCTGTACTGCGCGTCGGCGCCGACCGTCAGACGGTCGAACAGACCAAGCGCAAGATGGCCGCGACCGTTCATCATTGAAGTAGTCTTCAGGCTGTCGATCCCCGCGCCGATCTCGTAATCGAACTCGCCGGCCGGAAGCATCGCGGCGTCGAGCTGCACGCGGTGGTTCTGCATCACGATCTCGCCGTGCGGCCCGATCTCCTTTGTCGTCCTGTCCACCGTGCCGTAGCCGGTGCGGATCGGGAAGTGATAGCGGCCGTCGCCGTCCGCCGGCGTTACATCAACCAGACGGGTGCCATCGTACAGCTCCACCATCCAGGTCGGCTGCGTGCGCCCCTGAAGATCGTATGTGCCAAAACCCTCGCGCGGGGTGAGCGGGACATTCGTCAGATCGATTCCCTGTACCCGCTTCTGTCCGATATCCATGGTGCCGAGCGTGACCTGGCTGAGGAGGGATGATCCGGGGAGCTGATAGCGCCAGCTTGCCGCGTTGATGCGCGCGGTGAAGGGGTTGCCGGGGACGTTCGTCTGATAGCCGCCGACGGCGGAAACATCGAGGATGCCGAAGAGGAATTCCTGTCCAAGCCTGAAGAAACCGCCATATGACTGCCGCATCCCCGCGTTGATGGAGTTGGTAAGCTGCCAGCTGATCACCGGCGCGCTGAAGATCGCGCGTTCAAGGCTTGCCTCTCCAGTGGAGGCGTCGTCGCCGGCGTTTGCCACCAGCGCGCCGTAATGCCCGTTCCGGCGGACAAGCTGTACCACCGGAAGCTTCTCATCGGCGGAGATGGTCAGCTTCAGGAATGCCGGGTCGTAGTTGCTGATGATGCCGATCGTCGCGCTGAGAAGCGATGACTCGATGAAAATCTCCCCCGTCACAACCCTGATCGATGAGCCTGGAAATGCGATGCTCTTATCGCCGATCGTGATCATTCCGGTTTTGCGCGTGATCTCGAACGGCGTTCCGGAGATGTTCTCGCCGCTCAGCGTCATCCGGTCGTCGGAAACAGCGGCCCTGATCCGGAGCATATCGCAGAAGGCGAGGAACGGGAGAAAGAGGCTGTCACCGGCATAACGCGCCCCCATATCGTTCGATGCCACCCCGGGGATATCAACCCGCACCGGGCCATCCTCGGAAGGGGAAAGGGTCTCGATATCGATAACCTCGCTCTCCTTCGCCGGCTGGTCGGTTCCACCGCCGCCCGCAATCGCGCGACCGGACAT
>JBDSJW010000199.1:0-6799 GCA_039917235.1 Kapaibacterium sp. (SeqCode)
TTGAAATCAAAATTCTCATACTGCACCTTGTTCCGCCCGAAATACTGGGCATCGGATATGGTGGGAAGGAGAAGAAATACCGCGACGAGGATGGCGGCGGAGAGAATGCCACCTCTTCCGGCGGCAGCGGTGATGAGGGGTGCCGAGCCATCACGATCGAGGCTGAAGGCGGGGGCATTGGTATCGGTAAACCACATCTGGAAGTTCCTTATTATTGCCGTCCCGCAATGTGAAGCGCCGAGCCGGGCTCGGCCGCCGGGGCAGCAGGAGATTGAATGCCGGCGTCGAGACGCACAAGTATGATGCCGGGGACGGCCCTGAGCCCCTGAAATTACGAAGCGGCGATACAGGTTGAGCACCACTCGCCACGTTTTGATCGAATAAACACTTACGGAGAAACAACGATGGGACGGATCTGGTTCATTACCGGCTGCTCCAGTGGGTTCGGCAGGCTTCTGAGCGAGCGGGCGTTTGCCCTTGGGGACTCCGTGGTGGCAACCGCGCGATCGACGCAGAGCCTCGGGAATATCGGACGGGGGGATGAATCGCGCATCCTCCGCCTGCCGCTCGATGTCCAGAGCCAGAGCGATATCGATACAGCCGTGGAGCGGGCGATCGAGAAGTTCGGCCGGATCGATATCCTTGTCAATAATGCCGGATACGCCTATTTCGGTACACAGGAGGAAGGGTCGCTCGAAGAGGTCAGGGCGATGTTCGACACGAACATCTTCGGGCTGATCGCGATGACGCAGGGGGTGCTGCCGCACATGCGGAGCGCCCGCGCCGGGACCATCATCAATCTCTCCAGCATCGGCGGAAGGATTGCCACGCCGCGGGGTGGATTCTATCAGGCCACGAAGTGGGGAGTGGAGGCGCTGAGCGAATCGCTCTTTCTGGAGATCTCGGAGTTCGGGCTGAGGGTGATTGTAATAGAGCCGGGGGCGTACGAGACCGATTTCGGGCCGCGATCGTCGCGGATTGCCCCGGCCGAAAGCAGCGCAAGTTCCCCGTACGCGGCGCATCGGAAACGGTGGAAGGAGGTGCAGGAGCGGGAGGTTTTTCCATATAGCCAGAACCCGGCGGAGGTTATTGACGGGATTCTTGACGCGGTTGCCTGCAATCTCCCCTTCGTCCGGCTGCCGATCGGCAGGGATGCCGTCGATTTCATCAGGCGGCGGGAGAAGATGGGAATGACCGCCTTTGTGGAATGGCTGCGGAAGCTCTACAACGGCCGGAAGGAGTAGAATCCCGACGAGCCGATATAAATGGTGATGTGTTCGCGGGTTATCATCTCACAACTATCTCGGCATATCACCCCAATCTCTCTATCATCTCATCATCGATCGAATTATATTCGCGACGGATGTGCTCCCTACGTTCAACGGTTCCATTCCCACATCCGCGCTCCGCGTTCCGGTCAGCCACCGGAATCCGGCTCCGCGGTGTTCCGCACACACGGAGAACTCATGCACAATTTCGATCTGACCCTGACCACGCAGTCCGGCGATTCGTCGGTTGTATTCGATGATTGCAGCGAGGCGATTGCCTGGCTGGCCGGCAGTGGCGACGAGAAGACTGAGCGAATCTCGATCGCGGTGACGGCCGATGACGGGAGGAAGGTGCTGATCACCATCCCGAACGACGGCAGCAGGAAGGTCTCCGTTCAGATCGGCCCCCCCTAGCTCCCCTCCTTTACCGCGCCCCCTTTTTTCTCCGGCCAGATCAGCGACGCGCCGATCGCGGCCGTCAGCACCACCGCCACCACCGCCAGCGATACCAGCATATCGATATGCACCCACGCCTCAATCACCATCTTGACGCCGATAAACGAGAGCACCACCGCCAGCCCGTACTTCAGGAGATGGAACTTGTCGATGATGTTCGCCAGGAGGAAGTAGAGCGAACGGAGCCCGAGAATGGCGAAGATGTTCGATGTGTAGACGATGAACGTATCGTGGGTGACGGCGAAGATGGCCGGGATGGAATCGAGCGCGAAGACGAGATCGGTGCTCTCGATCAGCATCAACACCACCAGCATGGGGGTTACGATAAAGCGACCCGCCTCCTTCAGGAAGAACTTCTGATCGTGATAGCGTTCGCTGACCGGGAACCACCGGCGCATCAGCTTGATCACCGGGTTTGCCTCGATCTCGATCGTGGTCTCCTTCTCCAGAGCCATCCTGATGCCGGTGTAGATCAGGAACGCGCCGAAGATGTAGATCACCCAGTGAAACTGCGCTATCAGGAACGACCCGACGAGAATCAGCGAGGCACGCATCACCAGCGCGCCGATGATCCCCCAGAACAGTATCCGATGCTGATACTTGGCCGGCACCTTGAAGTAGCCAAAGATCAGCACAAAGACAAAGAGGTTATCAACCGACAGCGATTTTTCGATCAGATAGCCGGTCAGGAACGCCACCGCCTGCGGCTTCCCAAGCTCAAAGTAGATAAAGACGTTGAAGAGGAGGGAGAGCGTGATCCAGACGGCGCTCCAGATGGCCGCTTCCCTCGGTTTTACCTCATGCGCGTCGCGATGAAAGACGCCCAGGTCCACCACCAGAAGCAGCAGGACAAGGGCATTGAATCCAACCCACCACCATATGCTCATGCGCCTTCCCCGATCAACGGGTTGCCACGGCCGAGAGTCTTGCTTCCGGTCATCGTCACCTGGAACTAGTTAGCTGGATATGCCCGCCGGATTACCGGGTGGCCTTATAGTTTTATACGCTGCACTCCACCGGCTCCTTTGCAGCCTCGATAAACGCCCTGGCGTTTTCAACCGGTGTGTGGGGGAGGATTCCGTGTCCCAGATTCGCCACGTACGGCCGACCGGGAGGCACCTTCGCCAGCATCGCCCTTGTCTCCTTACGGATCAGCTCAGGGGTGGTGGTCAGGAGCACGGGATCGAGATTCCCCTGAAGGCTGAACACGTCGGGGATCTCCCGCACGGCTCTCTCCAGATCGGTCTGCCAGTCGATGCCAAAGCCGCTTGCCCCGGTGGCCGGAAAGCCGTCGTAGCTTCGGACCCCTTTCGGGAAATAGATAAACGGAACATCGGGCGCGGCGCTCCGCACCCCCTTCAGCACCATCGACGCATGCCGCAGCCCGAACTCCCGGTATTCCCGCTCGGGGAGAAGCCCGGCCCACGTATCGAAGAGCTGGAGCATGTTTGCGCCAGCCGCCACCTGGCCCAGAAGATAGTCAATCAGCTCCCCCGCAAGCATCTCCATAAGCTCGTGCATTGCGCGCGGCTCGGCATAGAGAAAGTTCTTGAAGATGTCGAACGTCTTGGAGCCCCCCCCCTCTATCATGTACGCGGCAAGCGTCAGCGGCGCGCCGGCAAACCCGATCACCGGAACGCGACCGGCCAGCCGCCGTTTTGTCTCCGCGATCGCCTCGAACACATAGTTGAGCTTGTGGGTGATCCCCCACTCCAGCCCGCCCACCGCCCCGGTGGTCCGTATCGGCTCGGGAAAACGGGGACCGCCCTTCCCCTCCTCGACAATCAGGTGCATCCCCATTGCCTCGGGGACCACAAGGATATCGCTGAAGATGATGGCGGCGTCCACGCCGACAAGATCAACCGGCTGCACCGTGACCTCGGCCGCCAGATCGGGAGTTTTGCAGAGATTGAGGAACGTGGTGGCCGAGCGGACGGCCCTGTACTCGGGAAGATAGCGGCCGGCCTGGCGCATCATCCAGACCGGACGGCGCTCGGTGGGCTCGCCACGAAGCGCGCGAAGAAGGAGTGAATCGTGCTGATCGTTCATGCGGGAAGGTACGTCGGAAATCGGAATGTATGGAACGACCCCGGCGGGGTGTTGAAATATCTTACTGATTGGAAATGGGAGTGCGATATCCCGGCGCAAGCGCCGCCGCAATTGCATCCGCCAGAAGCGCCGCCCGGGGCGCCGGGGGGATGATCACATCCGCATGCCCGCGCTCCAGCAGAGCCGCGGCCGTCGTCGGGCCGATAGCGCCGAAGAGAATGCCGGGAGGAAGAACCGGATGAAGCGCGTGAAAGTTCCGCACCGCGGACGGCGAGAAGAAGAGGATCGCAGAGGGAGGATCATCCGCCGCCAGCGCATCGTTCAACGCATCGCGCGCGCCTGACGGCATGCCAGGGGAATAGAGCGGCAGCTCAATCACATCGATCCCGCGCTCCCGAAGCCGGTCTACCGCCAGATCCCGCCGTTCCGTGCTGCACGGATACAGCATCGCCTCCACGCCGGCAAAGCCCTCCATCCGCAGCAGCTCCTCAACCGAATCGGCGACGGCGCGGATCGGTATCTCCGGGTCGCCGTCGCGGAGGAGATCGGCGCTTGTGGCGCCGACCACGTAGTAGCCGTCTGGCGCGTGCTCGCGGAAATCGGTCTCCCGCAGATCAAGCCAGAGATCGGCCGCGAAGGCGCTGGTAATCAGGACCGCGTCCCCGCCGGCAAGGCGGCGGACGGAACGGAGGCCGCACATATCCTTCGGCAGCGGGAGAAGCTCGATCATCGGCGCGGAGCGGACGGCAAGGCCGCAGATCTCGAAGAGCGGGGCGATCGCGCGGTTATCGTCGTCGGATCGTGTAAGGATGATGGAAGGCATCGGCAATCGGCATTTGTTCTCAGCAATTATCGTTGGCGCGTTGCGGATATTCAGATGGCGCGCATTCCGCGAAGGATATCCTCCCCCCCCATCGCCAGAAGCCTGCGCGCAAGCTCCCCCCCCAGCGATTCTCCCTCTGCGGCCGGCCCGGTGATCGTATCGCGCACCAGATCGCGCCCATCCGCCGATGCTATCACGCCGTGCAGTTCCAGCATATCGCCAGCGAGCGTGGCATATCCGCCGATCGGAACCTGGCAGCCCCCCTCCAGCATGCGGAGCAGACCGCGCTCCGCCGCCACGGCAAGTCGCGTCCCGGCGTGCTCGATCGTGGCAAGGATCTGCAGCACCCTGTCATCTCCGCCCCGCGCCTCGATCCCCAGCGCCCCCTGCCCAACCGCCGGAATCATCAGCGATGTGGGGATAATCTGCGCTATCCTGTCGGCAAACCCCAGGCGTTCCAGCCCGGCCAGCGCGAGGATCATCCCATCCCATCCGTTATCAATGTATTTCTGAAGTCGCGTCCCCACGTTTCCCCGCACGTCGGCGATCGTCAGATCGGGCCTGATCTGTAGAAGCTGCGCCCTTCGCCTGAGCGATCCGGTTGCCACCACGGCGCCGTGCCGGAGCGTATCGAGCGTTGTTCCATCGGGCGCCACAAGCGCATCCTCCGGGCGGTGCCGCTCGGTAACGGCGGCAAGGACCAGCCCATCGGGGAGGCGCGTCTGCATATCCTTCAGGGAGTGGACGGCGATATCGGCGCGCCCATCCAGCAGCGCGGTCTCCAGCTCCTTGGTGAACAGCCCCTTGTCGCCGATAAGGCTCAGCGGGCTGTCGAGGATTTTATCCCCCACGGTGCTCATCACTTCAAGCCGGACGGTAAGGTCGGGATGCGCGGCAAGGAGCATCCCCTCCACCGCGCGCGCCTGCCAGAGTGCCAGCGCGCTTCCCCGCGTGGCGATCACAAGTTCGCTCATTCGTTCCTGTCAGGTTCGTTGTTCGTGGAACTGTTCATCGGACGGGCCGGAGGGTCCATCGGGGTCGCCGGAGGGGTTGCCGCCGGAGGGGAGGTCATCCTCATCGCCGGGGATCCCGTTCAGATTAAAGAGCATCTTCACATACTCCGCCTTCATCAGCACCCGCTCCGCGTCCGTCTGCGCGTCCAGAAGATGTCCCATCGGCATGCCGATGATCTTCTTCACCACGGACGCCACAAGCTTCTCGATCTTCTCGAAATCGGCCTCGCCGAACCGGTTGCGATTTTTCTCAAGCTCAACCCGCGCTATCTCCTCTCCCCACCGCTTCAACCCGGCAATCACCGGCGTTACCGGGAGGAGGGAACACCACGCGGAGAACTTCGCCAGCTCGTCGGCAATGATCAACTCCGCCCTTGGCAGCTCCGCGCGCCGCCGCACCACATTTGATTCCACCACGCTGTTCAGATCGTTCAGATCCTTGCAGAAGATCATCGGGATGGTATCGATGCGGGGATCGACGTTGCGGGGCATGGAGATATCGACGATCAACTGCGGCTCGCCATCGCGACGGGCGGCGGCGGCGCGGGCGTGATCGTAGGTGATCAGATAGTTCGGGGCGCCGGTGGAGACGATGACGATATCGAACTCATGAAGCCTCCCCGGAAGCGCCTCCAGCGGCATCCATGCTCCAAAGCCAAGCCGCCCTATCAGCTCCCGCCCGCGCGATTCCGTGCGGTTGGTGATGGTGATATTGGTCACCCCCTGGCCGTGCAGGTTGCGGGCGGCAAGATCGCCGGTATCCCCCGCGCCGATCACCAGCGTCCGTTTGCCGGCGATCGGATGGAAGATCTTCTTTGCAAGCTCCACCGCCACATAGCTGATGGAGACCGCCCCGGCGAACAGCTCGGTCTCCGACTTCACCCGTTTGCCGGTGTGGAGCGCGGTGCTGAAGAGCCTGTCCAGCACCTTGCCGAGCGATCCGTTCCGCCGCGCGCACTGATAGGCGGTGCGGACCTGGCCGATCACCTGGATATCGCCGATCACCTGGGAATCGACGCCGGAGGCAACCTCGAAGAGATGGCGGGCGGCGCTTCCGGCGTGGAGCGAGAAGAGATGTCCCTGCTGAAGATCCACCTTTTTCCATCGCCCCAACCACTCCCGCACGGCATCGGCGTGGAACGGCTCGGAGGTCGGGACCACATAAATCTCCGTGCGGTTGCAGGTGGAAA
>JBDSJW010000200.1:0-3220 GCA_039917235.1 Kapaibacterium sp. (SeqCode)
GGGGGATGTGATCCAGTTGAACGATTCCACCTTCTATCGCTGGTATATCTTCATCCAGCGGGAAGGGCACGATGTGGAGAAGGAAGGGCAGATCATAACGATCGACAAGAAACCGGCCGCCACATACACGGTGGGGCGCGACTACTGCTTCGGCATGGGAGACAACCGCGATAACTCCCTCGACAGCCGCTACTGGGGTTTTGTCCCCATTGAGAATGTTGTTGGCACACCCCTGTTTGTCTACTGGTCGTGGGATCCCAACCTCTCACTTACGCAGCTTGGTGGTAAGCTCAGCTCGATACGATGGAGCAGAATGTTCAAAGGGGTTCACTGATCACCGGCCAGGGCCGGCATGTCAGTATCCCATGGTCGGCCCGTTGAGGGATGCCCACGCAGGGGCATATCGCGCTATGATCTCTCATCGATTCCGTGAAGCGGGGATGATCCATCGATGGATGTTCCAGAACAAGTTTCCAGCGAGCCTTCGGCCCCGGCCCGACACGATTCAGGACCACCTCCGGAGGATCGGCGCCGATTGCGAATCCTTGTACGGATACTGCTGATTACTGGCTTTATCCTGGTTCTGGTCAGGGTGTTCGTCCTGGAACCGTACGCGATTCCCACCGGCTCCATGCGCCCGGTGATCCTGGAAGGGGATGTTATCCTGGTCAGCAAGCTCCCCTACAGAATCCGTTCTCTCAGATATCTTCCGTTCACCCAGACACCGCTCCCGTATCTGGAGCTTCCCGGCCTTGGTCATCTTGAACGGGGGGATGTCGTGGTGTTCGATTATCCGTTCCCGAGCGAGATCAACCCTGGTGAGGGGACGCAGTATGTGAAGCGCGCCATGGCGACCGCCGGCGATACGGTGCAACTGGTGGAAGGGCGGATCAGGGTGAACGGCGTGGAGGTTCCCTCCCGCTGGGGGATCGAGGAGGATGGCCGCAACAGGCGCGCCCCCGTGATCCCGGAACAGGCATCGCGCCTCTTCCGCGACGGCGATCCGGTGATAACCCCTTTCAAGGGCTACGAGATTCAGATCGATTCAGTCATCGCCGAGCGGTGGCGGTTTGTGATGGAGGGGGAGGGATACTCCGTCGGCTTTCGCAATCATATCGTCTTCATCGGCGGGCTTCCGGCAACCCGATATACGTTCAAGCGGGATTATTTCCTGGCGCTTGGTGATAACTCCCTGATCAGCAAGGACAGCCGTTACTTCGGGTTTGTTCCATACGATAATCTGATCGGCCAGGCCTGGATGATCTACTGGTCCCGCGATCCCGACGACGGCGTGCGGTGGGGCCGTATCTGCAACCTTATTCGTTGACCGGCTCCGGTGCCGGTCCGGGCCCGACGGTTCTCCAGGCCACGTGGAACAGTGGTTTCGTGGCACAGGCATTTACATGGCGGGTCTTTACATCCATATCCCCTTCTGCGAGAAGAAGTGCATCTATTGCAGCTTCTACTCGATCGAAACGATCGAGGGGAAGGGGCGATTTCTGAGCGCCGTTGTTCGTGAGATCGATATGCGGGCCGACGCGCTGGCGGCGGCCGGAGAGCCTCCACCGCTCTACGATACGATCTTCTTCGGAGGAGGAACCCCCTCGCTTCTGTCGCCGGAGGAGATCGGCTCCATCATGTCGGCGTTGCGCCGGCGTTTCACGATCAGCGACGATGCAGAGATCACCATGGAGTGCAACCCCGGTGCCCTTACCGCGGAGTGGCTGGAGGGATATCGTTCGCTTGGCGTGAACCGCCTCAGCTTCGGCGTGCAGTCCTTCCACGACGATGAATTGCGCTTCCTGAGCCGCATCCATACGGCCGATGAAGCGCGGCGGAGCATCGCTCTGGCACGGAGTGTCTTCGAGAATGTTTCGCTTGACCTTATATTCGCCCTTCCAAATCAGACACGGGAGCGCTGGCGGAGCAATCTGCTTGAGGGGATACGGCTTGGAACCGGTCATATCAGCGCGTATTCGCTGATATTCGAGGAAGGAACCAGATTGAACGTGATGCGTCTGGCGGGTGAGGTAACTCCCGCGCCGGAGGATCTGGACGCCGATATGTACGAAGAGACGATGTCCACCCTGGCCGGGCATGGTTTCGAGCAGTACGAAGTAAGCAATTACGCGCGCCCCGGCCGGGAATGCAGGCATAACATCGGATACTGGGAGCGGAGAAGCTATATGGCGTTCGGACCCTCGGCGCACGGCTTTCTCCGTGGTGCCGGAAGCCAGGTCCGATGGGGGAACATCTCCAACCTGAGCGCCTATCTGAGCGCGGTGGAGGAGGGGACGCTTCCGGTGGCATCGAGCGAAGTGCTTTCACCGCAGATTATCATCGAGGAGATCATCTTTCTCGGTCTTCGCAGCAGTGGGGTTATGCTCGACGAATTTCAGAAGATCGCCGGGATCGATCTTGCCGATATCGCGGCAAGGGAGATTGCGGCGTATACCAATGAGGGCTATGTGCTTCGGAACGGCGGACGTCTGACGGTGACCCGGAAGGGATACGCATTCGCTGATCGTATCGCTCTCGAGCTTATCAGCGCGGTGGAGCGGGGGCTTCCAACCCTAATGAAGCCCCGGCTGGTACTACCGAGCCTGACGGTCGTTGCTTCCGCAGCCTGACGGATAGATGCTGGCCCGGCACCCGATCAGGTGGTTTGAAGGTCGATGCCAAGCGCAGTCGGCCTTTGCATCATGTTCGATACCAGGATCTCTAATTAGTTATTAATCGAGGAGTTTCGATGAAGCAATACACGCTGATCAATCGTGTTCTTGCAGGCGTGTCGTTTCTGGTCGCACTGATCACCTACACGCTGACGCTCCAGCCGTCGGTTCCGTTCTGGGATTGCGGTGAGTTCAGCGCGGCTACTGCCTGGCAGCAGGTTCCGCATCCTCCGGGGGCGCCCCTCTTCCTGATCGTGGCCCGGTGGTTCCATATGATTCCCATCGGCGATCCTGGGTGGCGAATCAACATGGTCTCGGCGGTCAGTTCCGCCTTTACCGCCGCCATCGTCTATCTGATCGTCGTGAAGATGATCGAGCGCTGGCGCCCGTTCCGCGAAGGGCATTCGCCGATGAGCTACATCCCGACGTTTGGCGGGGCAATTATCGGCGCGCTTTCGTTCACCTGGTGCGATACGCAGTGGTTCAACTCCGTGGAGTCCGAGGTGTATGCCGCCGGAACGCTCCTTATCGCCATCCTGATCTGGCTG
>JBDSJW010000201.1:0-6910 GCA_039917235.1 Kapaibacterium sp. (SeqCode)
GCGGGGGGTGGAGCGGCCCATCACGGGGTACAGGGGAACGACGCTCTGAGCGCCGTACCGAACAACCCGGCCAGCGCCCTGGCGCCACGCCCGACGCTCGTCAGCATTCCAAACCCAGCCACCGGAGAGGCCACGATCCACTATGTGATGGACAAGGATGCCAACGCACAGGTGGAGCTGTACAACACGGCGGGAAAGCGGGTGATGGTGGTGGACGAGGGGATGCGGAAGACCGGCCAGCATGCGGTGCCGGTGAACACCAAGGGGCTGCCGAAGGGAGCCTACAGGCTTCAGTTGAAGTATGGAACAACCACACTTTCCATACCGCTGAACGTTGAATAAACCCGACGCACGGTGGATCGCATTCGTATCAAAAAGCCGCGAAGCTCATAAGGGCTTCGCGGCTTTCATTTATTCAGGATGAACTGTCAAACCGATTCGATGGGCATAACCTGCGTCAGATAAAAACTCCCCTGATCGGTCCACCCATAGACCACGCAAAGCGCCTGATTCCCATCCTGCGGCTTGTAGAGCGTTGTGCCGATTGATGTGCCGATCTGCGGGTTGCTGAAGCCGTTGCTGTATTGCAGGCAATACAGAACCGATCCGTTGGCCGAATAGGCCAGCATGCCGATGCCGGTAATCGGGTTGCCGGAATTATAGGTAATCCCCCAGTCCTCCACCGTTACAACACTGGAGGAAGTTTCTCCCAGCATCTCTTGGATCTGATCAAGGTTCATTGAACCTTTCATGGCAAGGCTCTCAATGCCGTTTTCGTTGTTGCTCATAATTCAACTCCTGCTGTGGAAATGGTAAGTATCATGGTTGCCGTGGGGTCGGCGGAGCGATCCGTTCGGCCCCATGATAATCAGCGGAGCCGAAAAAGCCAAATAATGAATTGATATCGCAAGTACGGAATACGTTTTCCCGTTTTTTTTCAGCGATAATCATCGATCGTCCAGTGGAATGACCGCTGAAGCAGCGGGAGAGCGCTTATATCGATTCGCCGCGCATAAATCGCAAGAGAATCCCCATCGATGGCGCCACGCAACAGGAGCAGGCTATCCCTCTCCAACGAATAACCGAATATCGACGTGGAACTATCGTTCCCGTGAAGTATCAGCCTGTTATGATGAGGATCGTAATCGAGTCTGTAATCGCGCATTTCATCGTTCATAAACTGCGTGATAAAATATCCCCGCCGATGGATAAAAATCCGCCTGAACCGATGTTGATCGGTTATCAGCGCCGGGAGTGTATCTCCATTCCGGACAAATATCTCCACCGTGTATGCGCCATGCAGGAAGGGACGCGGAGCCTGGTCATCGTTGAATTCACCAGCCCGCACATAGACGAAGAGCGCCTCCGAAACCACAAGCACAATCGCCAGAGCTTTGGCAAAGGAATAACGAAGGATATTCCGACGATCGACAACTACCGGATATGGCGATACGCCCCTCACATCCCGATTGAGCACCAGCAGATCGAGCAATCGCGATATCCCCGGAAGCGCAACGGTAAGAGAAAGGAACAGAAGAAAGCAGGAATATACTTTTACGGAAATATCAAAACCGAAATTGAGCATGACGATATGGATCATCACCATCGTCGCGCCGATTGCGCCGAGAACCCGTGTTCTCCTGAACAGCAGAAGAAATGCTGGGATAATCTCCAGGGTTCCCGCCAGCACATTATAGATGTGCGATGAGCCCATGGAACTCCAGTAGAGGATATCGCGGGAGAGGTGGCCGATGGGGGTGAAGAGCGTGTTCGGCTCCGGGAGATAGAACTGATATTTGAAAAGCTTATCGAACCCGTATTTGAGCAGCTGAAGCGAGAGATAATAACTGACAGCCGCATAAAACCAATATCGCAACCTGGAACTATCATTGTTCCGTCGGGATATCATGCTCCAGAGCAACCCGCCAACCGCGGAGATAATCAGCAGAACGCAGATATGGATATACATGCCGGTGGAATCGGAGACCACCGCCGCCGTGTATGCGCCTTTAATATGGAGGATGCCATCCCCCACCCACCGCGCCTCCGCCTCGGTGACGGGCCCGAGATATCCGCCAATATTCGGAAAAAGGTGATACGGAAATGGCAACGTGATGACAAACAGCAGCGCGAACAGCATGGCAAACCGAAGTCCCGCCGATCGCACAAGGCTCTCACGCGGGACTCGCTGAATATCAGTCTGCTCCTCCCCGATCACGATCTGCGCAGGCCGTAGGCAAGCGCCGGAACCACAATCGCCCCGCAAAGCGCCATCAGCATCAGCCCACGATGTTCGGCGGGAATATCGGCTTGTGCAACGGTATTGTCCCGCTGCGAACCCACGCCATTATCGGCATGCTTTTTCCTTTTTTCAAATCCGATGAAGATGATCGCCGGGAAGAGCTTGTGGAGGCTGTCGATCGTGATGCGAGGATTATTCCAGTAACGAACACTGTTCAGAGTATCTCTCGTTATGCTCCCCAGTCCCGTCCCCATCTTTAGACTGCCGATTTCAATCACAGACCTATCGGGCAACATAATGACCGTGTCGATACTCCATATCTGAAACCTCAATATCTGAAAGCCACTCTGCGATATCGAGCCTTCACTCTTGGGGCTCCCTCCGAAATCATCCTCCCTCCCCCCCCTGAACGATTCATTATCGCCGCCGTGGCTTCGGTGAGCAATCAACTGTGTCTGGGAAAATGCGTGTGGAGAGGCAGCGAACATTATCGCGACGGCGAACAGGATGCTGGTCGCCATAATCCGGGCATTTTGGAGAGTAATCATGGTAGCCTCAATTGGTCATGTGCATTTTCGGGATATCCTTATCGCCGCGACGACCCTCGCCCGGCGCGCGTTACCGGCTGGCTGAACATCCGTGCGATTATTCCGATCATGACCTACGCAACCCGTACGCAAGCGCCGGAACCACAATCGCCCCGCAGAGCGCCATTAGCATCAGCCCTCGGCGTTCTCCTTCTCCTGAAGGTTTATTCCCCTCCGCCACGGTGCTTCCCCGATCCGAATCCACGCCATTATCGGCGTGCTTCTTCGTTTTCTTTTTTTCAAATCCGATGAAGGTGATCGCCGGGAAGAGCCTGCGGAGGCTGTCGGTCGTGACATGAGGATTATTCCAGTAATGATCCCTGTAGACAGTGTCCGTTAGCCTCCTCCCTGTCTCTATTCCCATCCTCCCCCTGCCGATTTCAATGGCGGAGGTATCGGACAACCTGATCACGGTGTCAATAACTCCTATTGAGAGCCCCCTCCTCGACATCCGATAGTCCATCTCGGGCGAGTTCCCAAAATCATCCTCCCTCGCCCCCCTGAACGATTCATTATCGCCGCCGTGGCTTCGGTGAGCAATCAACTGGGTCTGGGAAAAAGCGTATGGCGAGGCGGCGAACATCATCGCGATGGCAAATAGGATGCTGGTCGCTATCATCCGGGGATTTTGGAGAGTAATCATGGTGGCCTCAATTGGTCATCTGCCTTCTCGGGATATGCCCTTCGCCGTGACGGCCTTCGCCCCGGCGCTTATCGACTGGTGAATGACGATGCCGCCGACCAATGTAACACGTCACGGCACCATCAACAGATGTTCATGCCCACGCACAATATTCAACATTCTTTAACATCCCAAATCCCCCGTTTCCCCTACTTTTGCCCTCCGCCGGAAGCAGGCCTGTTGAGCAAGGCCCGCTTCATCATCTGTACGTGCGGCGTCATCCCATTACGAATCTATCATCAGCCATGCAAACCACGGAACAAACAGAACACAGTTCAACACCCAGGGAGTCGGCATGGACCATTATCACCGAGGCGGTCCGCGGCGTGCAGCGCGACTACACGGAAGGCCCGGTCGATAAGGCAATTCTCTTCCTCGCCATCCCCATGGTCCTCGAAATGATCATGGAGAGCATCTTCGCCGTGGCGGATGTCTTCTTCGTCGGCAAGCTCGGATCGGACGCGGTGGCGGTTGTCGGGCTGACCGAGTCGATGCTTACGCTGATCTATGCGATTGCGATGGGCCTTGGCATCGGCGCCATGGCGACCGTGGCGCGGCGGATCGGCGAGGGGGATCAGGATGGGGCGGCCCGCGCCGCCGTGCAGTCGCTCATCATCGGCATCGTGCTTTCCATTACGATGGCGGTGGCCGGCGTGATACTGGCCCCGAAACTCCTCGCGGCGATGGGAGGCTCTCCGGCGGTGATAGAACAGGGGACCAGCTTTATGCGGGTGATGCTTGGGGGGAACGCCGCCATCGTCCTCCTCTTCCTTGCCAACGCTGTCTTCCGCGGCGCGGGCGATGCCGCCGTGGCAATGCGGGTGCTGGCCCTGGCAAACCTTATCAACATCGTTCTCGGCCCCTGCCTCATCTTCGGCGTGGGGCCGTTTCCGAAGCTCGGGGTAACCGGCGCGGCCGTTGCCACCACAATCGGCCGGTCGGTCGGGGCGCTCTTTGCGCTCTATCTTCTTTTCCGGCCGGGGGGTCGCGTCACGATCAGCCGGCGGCATATCCGTTTCGATCCCGAGCTTATGAAGCGGATTGCGCGGGTTTCCGCGTCCGGCGCGTTCCAGGTGTTTATCGGCATGGCGAGCTGGGTGGGGCTTGTCCGCATCCTCTCGAACTTCGGCAGCGAGGCGCTTGCCGGTTATACCATCGCGATCCGCATCATCATGTTCGCCCTGCTCCCGTCGTTTGGCATGAGCAACGCGGCGGCCACGATGGTGGGGCAGTCGCTCGGCGCCGGCAAACCGGAACGGGCCGAACGGGCGGTCTGGCGGGCCGGCCTGTACAACCTCATCTTCCTGGGGACGATGGGGGTGGGGTTTGTCCTTCTGGCAAAGCCGATCGTCGGGATATTCACGACCGAGCCGGCGGTTATCCCGTACGCCGTGGATTGCCTCAGGATCATCGCATGCGGGTTCCTCTTCTACGCCTACGGGATGGTCTTCACGCAGTCCTTCAATGGCGCGGGGGATACATGGACCCCCACGGTCATCAACATCGCCGTCTTCTGGCTCTGGGAGATCCCGCTGGCCTATCTCCTCGCCGTGACATTCGGGTTTGGCCCGCATGGCGTGTTCGTGGCAATCGGCATCTCCTTCTCCATGCTGGCGGTCGTGAGCGGCCTTGTCTTCCGCCGCGGCCGCTGGAAGGAACGGCGGATATAGCGCGCTGATGGATCGATCGGCTTCCTCCGGCGCGGGGAAGCCGATCCGCGCCGGTGAACGCGATACGGTCGGACAGGGCACCAGCCCGATCATGGAACCGTTCCCAACTTCCCATAACAATGATCTCACCATTGGGTTTCCCACCGCCACTCCATTATATTGCCGTTCTCTTCCCCGGTAACACCGTACAATTATAATCAGGCCTGGTCATGAGCATCGTTTCGCGACTCCTTGCATGGCACGCGCGTTGTGTGCCGACGTTGATCGCGCTGGCGTTGATGGCGGTCTCCGTGGCTCACGCACAGCTCGAAGTGCGCAGCCGGACGACCAATTTCGATACCACGCTCTGCGGCACCACGAAATGCCGCCCGCTGGTTTTCAAGAATAGCGGAGCAACGCAGATCACGATCACATCGGTCGATGCGTTCTTTGCTCCGTTCCAGCTTGATCCAACCACACCGTTCAACTTCCCCAGGGATATCGCTCCGGGCGATTCCCTGGCGTTTATCGTCTGCTACACGCCGGCGGCGGCGGGACAGAACGATGCGTTCACCGGGCTTATCCGCTACGATGTCAACAGCACGATATCCTATACGCTTACCGGCCGCTCAACCGGCCCGGCCCTTTCGGTAACGGTCAACAACCCGAACTACGGCACGGTGCAGATCTTCAACACGGTCTGCCTGGGGGTCAAACTGACCAACACCGGCGATGGCGCGATGGCCCTGGGGGCGGTAACCGGCGTCAATCCTCCATTCTCCCTTCTGACCCTGCCACCGGCAACGCTGGCCCCTGGAGGAAGCGCCGATGTCCTTGTCTGCTTTACCCCATCGAAGGAAGGGGCGGCATCGGTGACGCCGGTCTTCAACTACACGGCATGCGGAGCGCCGCAGTCGGGACAGATCACGCTCAACGGCCTGGGCGCACTGCCACCGAAAGTCGCCCTTGGCCCGGTTCTCCAGATCAATCCCGACCCGCTCAATTTCGATACAACGCTCTGCGGCACCACAAAATGCCAGACGATGACGTTCAGGAACCTCGGCAGTTCCCCGCTGAACTTCTCGCGGATCGATCAGCTTATCCTCCCCTTCACGATCAGCGCCTCCACGCCGCTGGCGGTTCCGTTTACGCTCCAGCCGAACGAGTCGCGGACAGTGCAGCTCTGCTATAGCCCCGTTGCCGCGCCGGCAAATGACTCGCAGCGGGTGACGATCACATCGGATAATCGCGTCTCGCTCTCCATAGCAACGGTCTTCGATACCAGCGGCAGCATGACGACGGTTATCGGTGCGGGCGTTACGCGCATCGCGGCCGCGAACGCCGGTGGACGCGTCTTCCTGGATAATCTGGTGAATGACCCCGCCCGCGGCATCGTCGATGAGGCGGAGGTGATACGGTTCTCCAGCGCAGTGACGGTGGCGCAGGGATTCAGCACCAACACCGTGCAGCTTCGGAACGCCGTGCCGGCAAGCGCCAGCGGAAGCACAAAGTTGTATGATGCGCTCAACACCGCGATCGACCAGCTTAACACCCGCAACCAGCCGGGACGCCGTGTGATCGTGCTGCTGACCGATGGCGATGATGATCTCGATTTCTCCGATCCGGGGGGCCGACAGGGACGTATCAACGCAATGGCGGCGCGAACGGCAAACAACGTCAGGATCTTCACAATCGGCCTGGGGGGCGGCGGCGGCGGGCTCTCCGCCAACGGCATCAACACGCTTCAGCA
>JBDSJW010000202.1:0-8787 GCA_039917235.1 Kapaibacterium sp. (SeqCode)
TCAGGTTCAGTTCCAGCGAGATGCGGAGGAAGAGGGGGATATCCAGCGCGTTCAGATGCGACGCGAAGGGGCGGGCCGCGGCGCCGCCGTACATCGTATGGAGGACGGGGGTTTCAACCTCCAGATAGCTCCGTTGATCCAGATAGCGGCGGAGCGTGGTGATCAGCTTGGCCCGCTTCCTGAAGACATCGCGCACCTCCGGGTTGACCGCCAGATCCACATAACGCTGGCGATAGCGCAGCTCCTTATCGGCAAACTGATCATGAACGATTCTGTTCCCCTCCTCATCGATCTCCTCCTTGGCGACCGGGAGCGGGGAGAGGCACTTGGTGAGGAGCGTAAAGCTCCTGGCGTGGAGCGTTACCTCGTTGGTGCGGGTGCGGAACATATAGCCGGCCGCGCCGATGATATCGCCGATATCATACAGCCGGAACTGGTCGTAATCCGGGAGATCATCCTTCTTCAGATAGACCTGAAGCCTGCCGGAATCATCCTGGATATGGACGAAGCTCGCCTTTCCCATCCGCCTGATCCCCACAATCCGTCCGGCAACCGCGACGGTAAGCTCCGGCGTATCATCCTGATACTGCGATTTCGCGGCGGCGGCGCTATGCGTTTTATCGAACGCATATGGATAGGCGAGCACCCCCGCCGATTCGAGATGTTCAAGCTCTTCGTAGCGCCGGGCTACCTGATCGTTATCTTGAGTGCGCGTTTGCATGGGACGAGAAATGATATAGGAAATGCCCGCAACGGGCCTAACGTTTGATGAATAACTCCCGTTGTTTTGAATCGGACGGGATGGCTCCGGCCGCGGCTTCCGGATGCTCCCATCTGGGAGTGCTCGTCGGGCGCGAAGGGGCCAGTCAAGGAGGCAAATCTACGGAATGCACGGAAGTGCGTGGTAGTTTTTCCGCGATGCCGTTATCTTAATCGCTCCCGTGGCGGGGTTCTCCAACTCCCGCGCGCCGATTCTCAACAATATCAACGTTATCCTTACATACATATGGAGTATGATCGTGAGTGATGTTACTTTCTTCTGCCGCCGGGCCGCGCTCCTGCTGGTGCTGCTGCTGGTTGCCGGGGCGGCATATGGGCAGACCTTCGATTTCCGCGGAGTCCATCTGATCACCGGCGTTCCGAAGGCCGATATCTTCTTCAACAACGATCCTTCCGCCTCCACCGTTCCGTTCGAGTCGGCCTCGGCAATCGCCAAGAAGCTGCCGGAAGGGACGTTGAATGTGAAGGTTTCGCCGACCGGCACGGGGCTTGGCGGTGCGATTCTGAATCGCGATATCGCCGGGGCATCCAATATCGAGTATACCGCGATTGCCTACGGCACCTCCGCGCAGCCCAGAATGGCGGTGCTTGAGCGGATGCGGACCCAGCGCGCGCCCGACGGCATGTCGCTGCTGCGGATCTTCAATGCCAGCACCATCCAGACTTCCTTCGATGTCTACGTCGGCTCCACCGATTCCGCGGTCTTCACATCAGGGCTCACCCCCGACGGGTTTTCCCCTTTCATCAACGTGAATGCCAACGCGCTTCCGGTGATCTTCACGGAGACGGGGAAGAAGACGCCGGTTGCCAAGGTGATTGCCCCGTTCGTCAACGGCGGCATCATGACGCTGATCGTGACCGGGACAAACGCGGCGGACCTGAAGGTCTATGTGCTGAGCGGCGAGCAGCCGGATGCCGGCCCGCTGGTTCCGCTGAAGGGAGTTACCGGAGGTGGCCTGCTTCCATCGGTTCGCGTGATGCACGCGTGGCGGCAGACGACGGCCAACGGCAAGAAAATTCAGAGCCTTGATCTCTACATCGACGGGCAGCCGAGGACGCACGATCTCCACTATCGCTCCGCCTCCGAGAAGTTCGGCCCGTTCGGCGCCGATACCGTGAATATCAAGTTCACGCCGTTCAACGAGGGGCTGGAGATCTATCATCAGGTGGTCCGGCTCCGGAACGATTCCGATTTCACCGTGATCCTGACGAAGCTCCAGGATGGCGCCCCCACCGGCATGCTTCTGACCTCGCCGGCGACCGTGCCGGGGAATGCCGCGGATTTGCTCTTTGTCAGGGTGGCGAATGCCGCCAGCTTCCTCCCCAACGCCAGGGTGAAGCTCTACGCGCCGGCCGACGCAACCACGCCGGTCATGGATACCACCGTGGAATTTCTGGCCCACAACAAGTTCATCTCCATTCCCCGCGGGGCAATGAAGCTGGATGTCTATTATCCGGGGCAGACATCTCCATCGCCCGTGATCACGGCTGGGAGCAGCGGGAACTTCGCAACATCGTATCTCACCTTCGTTCTGGCGGGGGATGATTCCACCCTCACGGTCGATCTCCTCAATGAATCGCTCCCCTCGCAGCAGGTGTTCGATCCCGCGAACGGCGTATCGTACGATCCCGCCACGGCATCGGCGATGAAGCTGGCAAACGCCCCCAATCCATTCTCCGGCCGGACCACGATCGGCTTCAGGATGGAACGGGCGGGGAATGTGACGATCGGGCTGTTCGACCGGCTGGGACGCCGGGTGCGGACTGTGCTGGATGAGCATCGCGATGCCGGAGAGCAGCGGGTGGAGTTCGACGGGAGTGATCTTCCGGCGGGCGCCTATCTCTACCGTCTCGGCGTGGATGGAACCGCCGGGGCCACCGGCAGGATGATGCTGGTGAAGTGATCCCGACGATCAGTGATCCCGCCATCGCACGGGATGTCATGAAAAAGAAACAGGGAGCCCGATATGATCGTGGCTCCCTGCTCTGTTTACTCTCTGAATGGCGGATCAGAAATCGTCGTCGTCGGTAAGAACATCGTCGATATCGTCGCTGATCTCATCCTCGTCGATCTCGCGCAGGTCCAGCGCCTCGGGATCTTCCACCTCTTCAAACTCGAATTCCTCTTCCTCCTCTTCCTCGCCCTCTTCCTTCTCGTCCAGATCGGCATCCTCATCATCATCGTCCTCCTCCTCATCCTTGTCGCCGGGAATGGCGAGCGAGGCGGAGGCCATGGCGGCGTTGAGAACGGCGGCTGTCGATTCCTCTTCAACCGATCCGGCGCCCATCGCATTGATTGCTTCGGTGACCTTCTCGGCGGCGTCCTTCAGCGTGGCTGCCACGGAGAAATCGAGGGAGGATTTGAGGAGGATATCACGCGCCTCCTCGGCGTTGGTGCCGTCAAGTCGGACGATCACCGGGATGTTTACCTTTACGGTTTCCATAGCCTGAATGATTCCGTTTGCGACGCGATCGCAGCGAACGATCCCGCCGAAGATGTTGATGAGAACTACTTTCACGTTCGGATCGCTCATCATCACGCGGAATGCGGCGGCAACGCGCTCCACGCTTGCCCCACCCCCCACATCCAGGAAGTTTGCGGGCTCGCCACCGGCCAGCTTGATGATGTCCATTGTTGCCATCGCAAGGCCGGCGCCGTTGACCATGCAGCCGACGTTGCCGTCCAGTTTGATGTAGTTGAGATCGTGTTTGCCGGCCTCCACCTCCAGCGGATCCTCCTCGCTCTCATCCCGCATCGCGGCGATATCGGCGTGGCGGTAGAGGGCGTTGTCGTCCAGCGACACCTTGGAATCGACAGCGAGGATATCGCCATCGATGGTCAGGGCCATCGGGTTTACTTCCACCATCGCGGCATCGATTGCCAGATAGGCCTTGTAGAGCGCGGTGATAAAGGTGATAAAGCTCTTTCCGGCCTTGCCGGTCAGCCCCAGCCCGAACGCAAGACGGCGCGCCTGGAAGCCCTGAAGCCCCGCTCCCGGATCGACGTACTCGCGGACGATCTTCTCCGGGGTCTCCTCGGCCACCTTCTCGATCTCCACGCCCCCTTCGGTGGAGGCCATGATGATGTTCATGCTAGTGCCGCGATCAAGCAGGATCGAGCAGTAGAATTCCTTGTCGATATCCACGCCGTTGGCGATCAGAAGGCGGTTGACCACCTTCCCCTCGGCACCGGTCTGGATGGTGACCAGCTTGTTGCCGAGCGTATTCCGCGCGATCTGGTAGACGGTATCCAGCGTATTGCCATCCACCGGAACCACCTTCACCCCGCGAAGATCCTTCCCCTCGAACTGAACCGCCTGGTTGGTATGAACGTCGTGGACCACTCCCTTACCGCGCCCGCCGGCATGGATCTGCGATTTGACGATCAGGAGCGTGGCCCCCTCCTGGATCATGTTGTGGGCGGCCTCGACCGCCTGTTCCGGCGTAAATGCCACACGCCCTGTCTGCACCGGCACGCCATATTTGCCGAGCAGTTCTTTAGCCTGATGCTCGTGGATGTTCATCTGCGAAAAAATTTATCCCTGAAAGATTTGTTGAGTCGAGTGAGTGTCGGGAAGCTCGGTATCGCGGACAGCCTTCACTACGTTGTGGAAGCCTCCGGCAGTGTGCCCCGATGGAGGGATGAATCCCCACTGCGCTGGAAGCTCCGGGCGAGATCATCTGCTACGGTGATCCAGCGGGAAGACAAAGATAGTAAAAAGTTCCAGCGTCGAAGAAGAACAAGGCGGGGTGACAATCGGTTAAGAAGAGGTGATGTTCCCATCGGGGGGGATTTCAAATCCCTCCTGACATCGCGCTCACTGATTCGGGAGCATGGAGGGATGACTGGCAGGAGGTTTGCCGCCCCGATTGCGTGGCAGCCATTCGCCGCTGTCGTCCGGACGGGTTTGAAAACCGATCCCGTCATAAAACTTATGGTGTAACACCTATGGCAATCGATCGGATTGTGCCGGGACCGGGGGAGGAATCGGTGTGGGATTATCCACGTCCTCCGCGCGTGGAGGAGACCTTGAAGCATATCGAGGTGATCTTTAACGGTATCGTTATCGCCGACACGCGCCGTGCTCATCGGGTGCTGGAGACCAGCCATCCGCCGGTCTATTATATCCCGCCGGGGGATATCGCCATGGAGCATCTTATCGCCACGGCCAGGACCAGCTTCTGCGAGTGGAAAGGGGATGCCGTCTACTTTACGCTGATCGTCGACGATCGTTCCCTCCCCGATGCCGCCTGGAGCTACCCTGATCCCACGCCACGGTTTGCCGCCATCATGGACCATCTCGCGTTCTATCCCCGATTGATGGATGCCTGCTATGTGGATGGCGAACGTGTGACGCCCCAGCCGGGCGGGTTTTACGGCGGATGGATCACCAGCGATATCGTCGGCCCGTTCAAACAATGATCGTGGGGCGATTCGTGAATCGCCCCAATGGGAAAAATTCGGAGAAATCATGAATAACGATTCCGGGGAGAGCATCTCGGTCTGGATGGCGTCGGCGGAGATCGGCGCGCGGCCGCCGCTGGCGGAAAATACCCGCGCCGATGTCTGCGTGGTGGGGGCGGGGATCGCCGGGCTGACGACGGCGTACCTGCTGGCGCGCGCCGGCCGGTCGGTGGTGGTGATCGATGATGGGCCGATCGGCGGCGGGGAGACCAGCAGGACCACGGCGCATGTTACCTGCGCGCTCGATGATCGCTATTACGATCTGGCCCGCCTGCATGGCGAGGATGGGGCGCGGATCGCCGCCGAGAGTCATACCGCGGCAATCGCGGAGGTGGAGCGCATTGTCCGCGCCGAGGGGATCGATTGCGGGTTCGAGCGACTGGATGGCTACCTCTTTGCATCGGAGGGAACACCGGAGGATGAGCTCCGGCGCGAGTTGGAGGCGACCCATGCCGCCGGCCTGAAGGATGTGCGGCTTGTGGATCGCGCGCCGATACCATCGTTCAATACCGGTCCCGCTCTCTGCTTTCCGAATCAGGCGCAGCTTCATCCGCTGAAATATCTGGGCGGGCTTGCGGCCGCCATCGAACGCGCCGGAGGGCGCATCTACACCGGCTCCCGTGCCGACAGGGTATCGGGGGGGAAGCGCGCCGGCGTGGAGACGGTCGATCATAGTATGATTGATGCCGATGCGGTGGTGGTTGCCACCAACACCCCGTTCAACGATCTTCTGGTGATCCATACCAAGCAGGCGGCCTATCGCACCTATGTGATCGGCCTTCAGGTGGCGACGGGGAGCGTGCCGCGCGGCCTGTTCTGGGATACCGCCGATCCCTATCACTATATCCGCCTTCAGACATCCGATAACGGCCCGTATGAAATCCTGATCATCGGCGGCGAGGACCATAAGACCGGGCAGGAGGATGATCCCGCCGCGCGGTTCGGTCGGCTGGAGCAATGGGCGCGCGAGCGATTTCCGATGGCGGGGGAGGTGGAGTTCCGCTGGTCCGGGCAGGTGCTGGAGCCGGTGGATGGGCTGGCGTTTATCGGCCACAACCCGGTTGATGACGACAATGTCTACATCATCACCGGCGCTTCCGGCAACGGGATAACGTACGGAACCATCGGCGGAATGATTATCACCGATCGTATCATGGGGCGCGAACATCCGTGGGCATCCCTGTACGATCCGGGACGGATAACCCTTCGCGCTGCCGGAGATTTTCTCCGCGAGGGGGCAAACACCATGATGCAGTATGCCGACTGGCTGAAGGGGAGCCAGGTTGATGATTATGCGGAGATCAAGGGAGGCTCCGGCGCGGTGGTCTGGGATGGCGTCACCAAGGTGGCGGTCTATCGCGACGAGCAGGGGAAAGCCCACGGATGCTCCGCCATCTGCCCGCATCTCGGTTGCCTGGTGGACTGGAACGATCTTGAAAAATCGTGGGACTGCCCATGCCACGGATCGCGATTTGATCCGCGCGGACGGGTGATCAACGGCCCGGCCAACACCGATCTTGAGCCGGTCGAGCTTCGCAAGAAATAGCGGCGTGACGTGCGGGGCATGGTACTTGCTCGATTTTGTCGGCAAATACGCAATCAATAATCGTGGGACACCGATGGCACTCGACGGCATCATTTTCGATATCGACGGCACGTTGATCGATACGAACGGCTATCATGTGGAGGCGTGGCGGAGGGCGTTCGAGAGGCATGGCTATAAGGTGCTCCCCGACAGAATCGAGGTGGAGATAGGGAAGGGAGGAGATCATCTTGTCCCCTCCATTCTGGGTCGCGAGGCGGACAGGAAGGATGGTGACGCGCTCCGAACGGCGCAGGGGGAGGAGTTTGTCCGGCTGGCCGGCGAGGTCAGTTTCAAGCCCTATCCGGGGGCGGCGGAGATGATCCGGGAGGTTTGCCGCAGAGGGATGAAGACGGCTCTTGCCACGTCGGGATCGAAGAAAAGTCTGGAGGCGATCGAGCGGAGTTCCGGCCTGAAACTCTCGACGATGGTTGATGTGGTCGTCACGGCTGATGACGCGGCATCAAGCAAGCCCGCTCCCGATCTGGTGATTGCGGCGTGTGGGAAGCTGGGGCTTTCACCGGCGCAGTGCGCGATGCTGGGGGATACCATCTACGATGCCACGGCGTGCAAACATGCCGGCGTGGTGCTCTTCGGGCTGCTGAGCGGGTTCAACGGACGGGAGTCGCTCCTTGGCGCGGGGGCGCGGAGCGTGTATAAGGATATCGGCGAGCTGCTTGCTCATCTCGACGAGGCGCTGGCGACGGCATCCCCCGGCCCGGCCCATCTCACAAACGATTTCATGGAGCGCCTGATGCGGGAGGCGCTGGCAACCGCCAGGGATGGAATGGAAGCGGGCGAGGCGCCGATCGGTGCGGTGCTGGCGCGGGGGGATGGGACGATCATCGCCCGCGGCCACAACAGGATGCAGGCCACCGGCAGCAAGGTGGCGCACGCGGAGATGGTGGCGTTCGAGGCCGCCGCCGGAAAGGTCCCGATCGACGCGCGCGATCTGCTGCTGATCTCCACACTGGAGCCGTGCGTGATGTGTACCGGAGCGGCGATGCAGGGGGCGGTGGATGTCATCGTCTACGGACTGCGCGCCCCCGCCGACAGCGGCACGGGGCGTGTCCGCCCGCCGCAGAGCCCTGAAAATTAGATGCCAAGGATCATCGGCGATATCCTGGCCGGGGAGAGTCGCGCGCTGTTCAAGGAGTGGCTTGCGGCCAACGCCGAGAGCGATCAGGCGCCATATATCCGCCAGCTTCTATCGCTGACATAACAGGCTGTTTGGGAGTTGTTGACGTTTCAAACGTCCCCTGACTCTGTGCATGCTTCAGGAAGTACCTTGCAACAGTTCCCGCGTCATCGCGATGTTGATGGGCCGTCAGGATACATTTGCCGCGTGGCAGCGTCGTCCTGAACATCCGGCGGATGTTCCGCTGTTCGTAACGTTCTTGTCGTATTTTCGGCCGTATGAATCAACGTTCTCTCTTCAACATCCGGTTCCTTCTTCTTGGCGCGCTTCTGTGGGGCGGCTGCAAATCGTTCGATAAATCGATCCTTCCGCTGATCGAGCCGACGGCGCCATCCAGCTACAAGCCGCCCATCTACATGGTCGGCGCCAAGCCGTACGATCAGATCGATCCCGGGAAGATGATCGTCGATGTCTGGAAGGTCCGATCGGAGACCTATCCCGATTCGGTGAGCCTCTACGTGCGGGTCTATGACAGCAGCGGGCAGATCGTCACCAACCTGGCTCCGCCGTATTACAAGGGGAATGATGACTACCGGAAGATCTGGAGCGGGCTGACCGAGCAGATCGGCGATGATGGGAAGGTGGGGAAGATCGATCAGTTCACCGTGCGGGAATTCAGCGATCAGGATGCGATACCGTACGAGCTTTCCCTGGCGCTCGATTATTCCGGGACGATGGGAAGTAACGTCAACGGCGTGGAGAACGCGGCATCGGCGTTTATCAAGCTGAAGCGGGCGCAGGATAGGATCTCCGTGGTAAAGT
>JBDSJW010000203.1:0-3011 GCA_039917235.1 Kapaibacterium sp. (SeqCode)
TGAATGTCGGGGGACGTTTCAAACGTCCCCGGACGCCGCGGATGACCTCCTTCAACAGTCTGTTATGAATCATTCGGTGGAAACAATGCCAGTGCCGATGACGATAGTTCGATACGCTCTGCTCCCGATTCTTCTCCTCGCGCTTCTTTGCAACGGTCGCCGGCTTTCCGCCCAGCCGGCCGGTTCCGGGCGATCGTTTATCCTGACGCAGCCCTTTTTCTCTCCGTCAAGCAGGGGAGGATCGCCGTTCGCGCGACTGTTTGTGTCGAGCAGGACGGCGACGACGGTGACGCTGACGTATCTGGCGAGCGGCCAGGCGAAGACGTTCAACGTGGCGGCGAATTCCTCGGTGGAGCGGCTGCTGGACGTTACGCAGATGATGCTGCCGGAATCGGAGGGGATCTTCCGCAAAAGCATTCAGTTGACAAGCACGGAGCCGATCACCGCGGCGCTGCTGCTGGATCAGGAATTTGCGACCGAGGGATATAACGCCATCCCCGATAATCTCCTCGGCTTTGAATATCAGGCCATCTCATCCGATGCCGCGCGTGAGGGGTCGGTGCTTGCCATCATCGGAATCAACGACAGCACCAACGTCACCATCACCCCAAATGTTATCACGCGCGGCGGGCGGGGGGCGAACGTGCCGTTTACCGTGCTGCTGAATCGCGGCGATGTTTTCCAGCTTCTCACCATTCGCGATGCCGATGTTGATATCACCGGCAGCAGCGTTGTGGCCGACAAGCCGTGCGGGTTTCTGAGCGGCGCCGCCTGCGCGTTTCTGCCGTACGGATTCCGCTTCTCCACCGATTTCACATGCAACCCGCTGACCGAGCAGATTCCGAACTCCGATTCGTGGGGGAAGGAATTTTTGGTGTCGCCGCTTCCGAATGAGGATGTCGGGCTTTGCAGAATCGTGGCGGGGTGCGACAGCACATCGGTTGTGATCGGCGGGAAGGAGATCGCAAAGCTCAACAAGGGAGGGTTCTTCGAGTTCAATCCGGCAATCGTGCAGCCGGTTACCACAAGCCATCCGGCGCTGCTGGTGCAGATGGTGACCAACAGCGCGCACAGCTTCAGCGATCTTAATTCCCCCAACGGCGATCCCGCATCGATGGTGATTGCGCCGAAAAATCAGTGGGGAACGGCCTTCACGATGGTGGCGCCAAATCTGCTTCCGCGGAAGGATGATGTGGGGGGGCTTGGGGAGTTCGTGCCGTGGAAATATTTCATCCATCTCACATTCCCGGAATCGGCGGAGGAGGGGATCCTGATTGATGGCGTTGCTCCCGCCTGGACCTTCCGCAACGCCAACGGCGGCTTTGTCTGTGGGATCAAGGAGATAACGCCCGGATTTCATTCAGTGGACTCGCGCGATCCCATCTGCGCCGACGGCTACGGCCGCTCCATCTCCGACGCATTTGCCTACACGCTCGGCGGCGTTCAGCATCCGTACGCCCTGACGGCGAGCGATGATATCGATATATCGACCTGCGACGATCAGGCCGACACGGTTATCACCCTTCATAATTACGGCTCGGGGCCTGTCACAATTCTCTCGCAGTCGTTTATCGGGCGTGCTGATGGGGAGATCCTTGATCCCGCCGTGCCGTTTATCCTGGCGCCGGGGGGGGATACTGTTGTCCATCTCCGTTTCAAGCATCTGCGCGACAGCTCGGTCAACGGCTATCTGATAGGCCACGGCGGCGATTGCGACCAGCGGCTCTACGCGGTTCATCTCCGCGCCGGCGCATCGGTCATCACCACGATGCCACCCCCCGGAAGCCTCTTCAGCCTGGGATTTCTTCCGCCGACGGTGACATCGCACGATTCCACATTTACGATCACCAACACCGGCAATATTCCGCTGACGGTCAATCCTCCGGTGTTCTCCAAACCGGAATTTTCGATCGTCTCCCCCGCGTTTCCGCTGCCGATTTCGCCACACGGCTCCGTCACCATCACCATCCGCTACACGCCGATTGTGGAAGGCCCGTCCGATGGCTCGGTGCTCTTCACCGTTGCCGCGTGTAGCGACACGGTGCGGCTGAACCTGACCGGAAGCTGGAAACATGGCGGCCAGATCGGCTACACGCCCGCCGCGCCGATTGCGCTTCTCTGCCCGCCGAAGCCGGCCGATACGCTCCGTGTTGAAATTGCGAATATCGGCGATTTCCCCTACACCATTTTCTCCGCGGCGATCGCCGGTGCTGACGCCGATGAATTCCGCCTGCTGACCGCGCTGGCAAATCTCACGCTCGCGCCGGGCGATAAAAAGATCGTGGAGATACTCTATACGCCGGGAAGAGTCGGTCCCCGCAACGCCGCGCTACATCTGGTCACCAACGCGATTCTCGGCGATACGCTTATCCCGCTCAGCGTCCGCAATGACGCGATATCGCTGCAATCGACCGCGTCAGCCATCGATTTCGGTCTGACCTCGGCGTGTACGCCATCACCATCGATTCCGTTCGGTCTGTTGAATACCGGGAGCGTGAGGATTGATCATATCTCCGTCGCGCTCGGATCATCATCCATCGGCCAGGTTACTCCGGTTTCCTTCGATTCGCTCGCGGCCGGTGCCACTGCGAATTTCACGGTGGGGCTTTCGCTGACGGCGGTGGGAACAATCGAAGACTCCATCGTGATCACGGTGCCGCAGTGCAATTATTCCCTGACAATTCCGATCAGGGCCATCCGCGCGCCGTCGTCGATCTCATTTACCGCCGATACGCTCGATCTGGGGACGCTCTCGCCGTGCGAGGCGGACCGGCAGCGGTCGATCTATCTCCGCAACGCCTCGCAGGTGCTGGATACCATCACGCTGGCGCGTGGCTCCGGTTCAAGGTTCAGCGTTGTTGGATTCAACGGGCCGCTGTATCTCCAGCCGGGGGATTCGGCGGAGCTCCGCATCAACTTCACGCCAACCGGCACGGGGACATTTATCGACAGCGTGACGATGATCGACAGCCCGTGCGGAATCCAGCGGACGCTGATCCTCCGTGCATCAT
>JBDSJW010000204.1:0-2581 GCA_039917235.1 Kapaibacterium sp. (SeqCode)
CCCTCTTCCGCCGATATCTTTTTCGGGTAATCGATGCCGGAAGCCCGGGCCCGCGTTGCTTCGGAAGCGTTGTCAACTTAATGAATCGTATCGCTGTCGATCACACCCGCGGCGGCGGCCATCAGGCGGCGGACCCGTTCGCGATCCACCGGACGGCGCACCTCCCCCTGTTCCTTCAGCCAGCTCCCCACAATCACCCCATCGCTCTCCTGCAGAAGCTCGCCGATCGTATCAAGATCGGCGCCGCTGCCGACAAGTACCGGCGCCTGCACCGAGCGCCGCACCATCCTCAGCTCATCGATATCGACGCCATCGCCGGTGCGATTTCCGGTGATGATGATCGCGTCGGCAAGGCCGCGCTCCACCGCGTCGGCGGCCGCCTCCTCGATCGGGATAGGGGCGAGCGGCGCCGCGTGCTTTACGTGAACATCGGCCAGGATCTTTATTTCCGAGCCGAGCTTCGCCATATAATCGAGCGTGGCGTTGGCGTTCCCCTCGATAATCCCCTGATCGGTAAGCATGGCGCCGGTGTGAACGTTGACGCGAATCATCCCGGCGCCGCAGACCATTGCAATGCCTATCGCCGCGATCGGATCGTTACGCAGAACATTGATCCCAAGCGGCTTCCGCGTTACCCGCCGTATCTCCGCCGCGATCATCGTCATCGCCGCGATCGTATGCGGTTCCACGCCCGACTTACGAAACGGAACATCCCCATAATTCTCGACAAACATCGCGTCGATTCCCTCCTCATCCAGCACGCGCGCATCGGCCAGCGCGGCGTCCAGCACCGCCTGGAAGGAGCCGCCGTAGCCGGGCGTGCCGGGGAGCGGCTTCAGGTGAATCATGCCGATGATGGGGCGGAGTGCTCCCGGAACCAGAATACGATCTGCAGCTATCATGATGTTCAGGTGATCGATTGGAATAAACCCGCGTTACAGCGGAAGATCAAGCCCGGGGATATTCGGCATCAGCCCGTTGGTGGCATCGCCGATATCCTGGTTTGCGATCTCCTTCGCCTCATCCACCGCATGGTTGATCGTGGTGATCAGGAGATCCTCCAGCGTATCCTTATCCTCCGCCGTCATCGCCTCGGGGCTGATCGTGATTCCAATGATCTTTCCAAGTCCGCTCACGGTCACCTGAACCAGGCCATCGCCGCCGGAGTGCGTGATCCGCTTCTGTTCCAGCGCCGCCTGCGCTTCCGTCATCTTCTCCTGCATCAGTTGGAGCTGCTGCATTGCCTGCATCATCGGGTTCGACATCGTCCAAATCTCCGGATTGTTGAGTGAGCTTCGATTGAGCGTGCAAACTACGATTGTGGGGGAGAGATTTCCCAATGATGAATCGGTCGGGTTCAGCGGCCGCCAATTGCCCATCCGGGGCATGAACGTATATAACGCGGAAAAGCCATCCCCGGAGTCTCTTCTCTCCAGGGATGGCTTCCAGGTTATGCGCGGCCGGCTACCGGCGTACCGTCAGCGGAATTGTCGATGTGGCATTGCTCCCCACAATCGAGATAAAATATTCTCCCGCCGCAAGCGATGCGGTGTTCAGATCGAAACTCCGTGTTCCCCCCGCAAGGCCGCTGGAGAGAATGGTATTGCCAAGCAGATCCGACAGCGCGATCCGTGTGCCCACGGCTGCCGCTGGGAATTCGACATGAACATTTGAGGATGATGGATTGGGATATGCACGGAATTTCTCAATGCCATTCACTGGCACCGGCACGCCGGCAACCGAACTGTTGACATCAACGATAAATTTTCCGATGGTTCCGATATCCGGCTGATCCTTGTACGATGCCATGACAACAACGGGATATTTTCCCTGGGCCGGCGGCATCCAGTTGATGGAGCCATTATCCATGTCGATATGCATTCCATCAGGCGCGGAGAGAAGCTCAAACGTAATGGGCTTGCTCGAATGATTATGCGCCCCGAGATCGATATTCACTCCGCTGGTGCTGCCGCTGATGCTGTTCCCCTCCCGGCTCGCGGCAATATCGATGGTGTCGGGGATGATTGTTCCGGGAATGGTATTTATGCCGCGTACCGTCACGGTAACGAAATTACTCGGATCGCTCTCACCGCTTCCGCCGACCGCCGTTACATAGAACGAATATATTCCCGGAGAAAGCTGGACCACCTGAAATCCTCCGAGCGTCGATATTAATGTCGGTTCTTCCAGCGAATTATCCGGCGGCACCGTGGTAAACATTGCCGGATCGTTAGCCTGTCCGTTAGCCTGATGCAGCAGATATCGATACCACGTGTTCGGCTGGCGTTTCAGCGACCAGCGCAAAAATATGAAGCCGCCATGAGGCGTGTTAAGTACCTACGTGAAAGTAATCTGATATTCCGGTCTGCCAAGCCAAGCAAAGACGGCTTTTTGTGCCGAAATCTGTATCAGGAAACTTACTCATAGGTACTTAGCGACGCGCGCGGTAAGGTTCACCGGGGCATCGGTCTGCGCCAGCAGGCTCCCTCCGGAAACCGCCGCCGACAGCATCAGCGTGGCAATGCATGCAAGCAATGACGTACCTGTCCTGATGTTCATGATTCCTCATCCTGATTGGTTG
>JBDSJW010000205.1:0-4382 GCA_039917235.1 Kapaibacterium sp. (SeqCode)
GGATCGAAGGTTTTGATCGGAATGACTGGATCGAACAAGAGAGAGAGGGAATTTACGGCCGATGCCGGTTCCGGCGGGTCAGTATTTGTACTTGGCCGAGGGCCAGTGCCGCCAGACGAAGTAGATCGTCCCAAGGACCACCATCACCATCAGACCGAAATAAACGCCGAGAATGATATTGGTCATCAGCGGCGACGCCGTGCTTCTTACCAGCCATCCCCGCCAGTTGCAGTTATGGCAGCGGTAGACGGCGTACATCGGAAAAATCCGTAGCCGGAGCTTTTCGGAAAAGCCGCGCGTCTTTGACCGATGCACCTTTCCGGTGGTCTGGCATTGCGGACAGCGATGGAGACGTGAGGTCATAGGAGGGGCTGATTCTAATGATATCGTTGTTCAACAGGCTGAGCGCCGGAAGCAATTCAGCAGGCTGATACATCTGATTGCCGATCATCGCGGAAATGCGGCGCGAGTTATCACGCCGCCGATTCAAATCGCTCATCGATGCGCCGCTGCGTGCCGACCGCCGCGGCTATCGCAAGCTCCAGCAGCTCGCGCGGAAGCTCCGGGCTGGGATCGTTCCAGTACTCGCGAACAAAGCTCGTGGAGAAATCGCCGCTCCGAAACGCCGGATGGCGCAGAACGAAATCGCAGAAGGGAATGGTTGTGCTGATGCCGGCGACGTGATAATCGTTCAACGCTTTCAGCATCCGCTCGGCCGCCTCCTCCCGGTTTTCCCCCCAGACGATCAGCTTTGCAAGCATCGGATCGTAGTAGAGCGTGACGGGCAGGCCGTTGTACATCGATGAATCGACGCGGATATACGGGCCGGCGGGCTCACGGATTTCCCGGATGGTGCCGATGCTCGGCATAAAGTTCTGATAAACATCCTCGGCGCAGATCCGGCATTCGATGGAGTGACCGGAGCGCTGAACCGTTTCGGTGGTGATCTCCAGCGGCTCGCCGGAAGCCACGCGCAACTGAAGCTCCACAAGATCCAGCCCGGTCACCATTTCGGTGACGGGATGCTCCACCTGAAGCCGCGTGTTCACTTCGAGAAAATAGAAATCCCCCGACGCATCCAGCAGAAACTCCAGCGTGCCGGCGTTCGTGTAGCCGGCCGCGCGCACAAGCCGCTCGCCGCTTTCAAACATCCTCCGGCGGAGATCATCATCCACCGCGACCGATGGCGATTCCTCCACCACCTTCTGATGCCGCCGCTGGATGGAGCACTCCCGCTCCCCCAGCACCGCCACATTTCCATAATGATCGGCGATCACCTGAAGTTCGATATGGCGCGGGCCGATCACATATTTTTCAAGAAAAACCTCATCGCTGTTGAACGCGGTCAGCGCCTCGCCGCACGCCATTCTGAGCGCGTCCTCCAGCTGTTCCGGCGCGTCAACAACGCGCATTCCCTTGCCGCCGCCGCCGGCCGCCGCCTTCAGCAGCACCGGATAACCGATCGACGCGGCGGTCTCCTTCGCCTCCTCGATCGATGTAATTGCCGCCGTGGTTCCCGGCATCACCGGCACGCCGGCTTCAATCGCCAGCTTCCGCGCATTGGTTTTGCTGCCGAGATGTTCGATGGCGTCAGGACGCGGGCCCACGAAGATAATCCCCGCCGATTCGCAGCGGATGGCAAGCTCCGGGTTTTCGCTCAGGAATCCGTAGCCGGGATGAAGCGCGTCGGCGCCGGTGACGCGCACCGCCTCCATCACCTTGTCGATATCAAGATAGGTCTGCCGCGGCGCCACGCCATCCAGCCGGTAGCTGAAATCCGCATCCCGCACATGAAGCGATTCGGTATCGGCATCGGAATAGATGGCGACCGTTTCGATTCCCATTCTCTTCGCGGTGCGGATAATCCGCCGCGTGATTTCTCCCCGGTTTGCAATTAGAAGTCGTTTCATAAGAGACATTTGAGGTACTTCCAGCGCTCAAGCAGTTGGGGACGTTTGAAACGTCCCCCGACAGTCTGACAAGTCTGACAGTTAGTTCAATTCCACAATCGTGACGCCCGCGCCCCCTTCGGTAAGCGCGCCGATGCGGTAGTTCGCAACGCTGGGATGATCGGCGAGAAAATCGTGGACGCGTTTGCGGAGCGCGCCGGTTCCCTTGCCGTGGATGATTTCGAGGTTGGCGATGTTGGAGGAGAGCGCGGCGCTGATCGCCTGCTCCAGCCGGATCACCGCTTCATCGGCATACATCCCGCGCAGATCGATCCGGGTTTCCGCCTCGGAAACGTTGACAATCGCCTTGCGACCCGCCGATTCCTTCCGGACTTCCTTTCGCGTCACCGCCTCCAGATCGTCGATATGCGAACGCATCCGCATCCCGCCGAACTGCACCACCACATTCCCCTTGTCGTCGGGATCAAACTGAAGCTCGCCGATCTGCGCCCCCCCCTTGATCCTGACGGTATCCCCCTTGTGAAATCTCTCGCGATCATCAGTCGCCTGCGGCACGTCGGCCAGCCCCTCGCGCGCGTCGTCGATCGTCCGGCGGAGCTGCTTTACCTGATCGTTGGTTGCGCCGGAACGGATTTCGCGGATCGCGTTTTCGATCATCCCGTTTGCCTTGGCAAGCGTTGCCCGCGCCTCCGATTTCGCCTCGGCGATGATCGTCTGCTTCCGCTCGGCAAAATCCTTCGCCTCCGCCTCGTACCGCTTCCTGATCGACTCCGCCTCATCCCGCTGCTGGCGATGTTCATCGCGCATGCGACGGCTTTCCGCAAGATCAACCTCAAGCTGGCCGATGATCTCGGTCATCCGGTTCCGCTCCTCGCCGAGTTTTTCCCGCGCGTCGGAGAGGATTTTCCGCTCGAAGCCCAGCCGCTCGATCAACTCAAACGCGTAGCTGTTCCCCGGCATCCCGATGATAAATCGATAGGTGGGGGTGATCGTCCGCGTATCGAATTCCATTCCTCCGTTGACAACGCTTTCGGTTTCGTAGGCGAAGATCTTGAGGAAGCTGTGATGCGTTGTGGCGAGGATAAACGCGCGGCGCGCCAGCAGATGTTCCAGAATCGACGCGGCGATGGCGCCCCCTTCGTCGGGATCTGTGCCGGTGCCGATTTCATCAAGCAGGATGATATCGCCGGGGCTTACGTGCCGGATAATCTCGCTGATGCGCGACATATGCGAGCTGAATGTGGAGAGATCGTTCTCCACCGACTGCTGATCGCCGATATCGCTGAAGAGAATGCAGGGATGGACGATGCACTCGGCCGCCGGCGGATGAATTCCGCTGAGCGCCATCATCGCCACAAGCCCGAGCGTCTTCATCGCCACGGTTTTTCCTCCGGCGTTCGGGCCGGAGATCACCACGCAGCGCGTTGCGGGGTCCATCTCGATCGACATCGGGACCACTTTATCAAGGCGGGTCTGAAGAAGCGGATGAAACGCGTCGCGGAGAAGCAGCCGGTCATCATCGGCGATATCGGGCTCCACGCAATCGTATTTCTGCGCGTAGCGGGCGCGGGCGTTGCAGGAATCAACCCGCTTGAGCAGCTCCATTCCCTCCAGGAAATAGACCGCCTCCGAGCCGACTTCCTCGGTCAGCGTTCTGAGAATCCGCTCAACTTCCCTCCGCTCGGCAAACGTCAACTCGGCGATCTCGTTGTTCATATCGAAGATCTCCGCCGGCTCCAGGAACACCGTGCCGCCGGACTGCGATTCGCCGTGAATAATTCCGGGAATTTTCCGTTTGGACTCAACCTTCACCGGCAGCACCAGGCGCCCCTCGCGGAGCGTGACATATTCATCGGTGACAAGTTCCTCCTCGGAAACGCGCCGGAGAATTTTCTGAAGCCTGGTTCTGAGCGATGCCGATTTATCGATGATATCGCGCCTGATCCTGAAAAGATCGCGGCTGGCGTTATCCTTTACAGTGCCGGAATCATCGATCGCCTCGGAGATATGTTTTTCCAGCAGCCGGTTTGTGTGCGTGTGTTCGCTCAGCGCTTGCAGCAACGGACACGCATCGCGGCGGGCGGAAAAATATTCCTTCACCTTCCGCTGCGCGCCGATTGTGGAGGCAACGTGGAGAAGATTTTCCCCACCGAGATAGGCGCCGGAGATTTTGGAAACTGAAAGCGCCTGACGGATATCGTAGATGCCGTCGAGCGGAACTGGCTGATCGCGCTGGAGCATCAGCCGTATCTCCCCCACCATCCGAAGCTCGCGCCGCGCCAGATCCACATCCTCGTACGGCCCCGCCTCGCTCATATCCTCGACGCCGAGCGATGACGCGGCGAAACCGGCGATATGTTCGAGGATTCTATAAAACTCCAACTGGTCCAGACTGGACTGAAGCAGCTCATTGCGTGTCATGATTTATGCACCCTTTCCTTCCAGAACTTCCTTGACAATGGATTGAACTTT
>JBDSJW010000206.1:0-3220 GCA_039917235.1 Kapaibacterium sp. (SeqCode)
GGTCGGGGCTGACCAGCAGGAGATAGACCCCTTTCTCCACCGGCGGAATCCGTATCTGTGTGGTATGGCTTACGTGATCGCCGGGATCGGGGAGCGGCTGGCTCCACTCCAGCTTCGGCGAGCGTCCGAGGAGCGATTTGAACTTCTCATTCTCCCACGAGAGATAGCGAAGATAGAGCCGTTCAACGGACCGGATATCGCTCATATCCACCAGCCTGCAATGGACCATCGCGATATCCTTGAAGCCGATGCTGGCGAGCGATGGTGCGTTCGGGAGGACGGTCTTCTCGGTGGCGATGCTTAATTCCTTCTGAATGATTCTGGCGCGGAGCGCCCGCGCGTTGATTGCACCACGCGAGTCCGGGAAGCGCGCCATTGCCTGATCGGCGAGGCGAACCGCTTCGCGATGATCATCCCGCTCATTGGCCTCAGCCGCCAGCAGATAGATGAAATCGTTCTCCAGCGGCGTTCCCGAGGTTCTCCGCCGGAGCGCCGTGAGCGCATCGGTATAGGCGGCCGCCGTGCCGGGAGCAACGGTGATGTGCCGCGCAAACTGAAGCCGCTCAATTTCCAGATCGGCGAGCGCGTCGAGCGATGGATCGCCGAGATGCGACGTGGTAAGCCGCTGCATCAGCCGGAGCGCGGTGTATGTGGGGGCGGCGCTATCCCCCGGAGCGGGGAAGGATGCGACCGCGAAACGTTCGGCGGGGAGAAAGCCCTGAAGGTTCGAAAGCCGATAGTTCTCGCGCTTGAGCCAGGGATCATTAAACCCGTTGAAGAAGTTGAACGCGCGGTGGGCAAGCAGATCAAAGAGCGTGGGGCGCAGAGCCCGTGAGCCGGGGACGTTGATCAGGATATCGGCGTATTCCGCGATCGGGATTCTCCGCAGCTCATCCTCCGGCCGGAGCGATTCCAGATAGAGCGCCCGCGTGGTGTCGTAGATGGCCGCCGTGCTCCACGTTGTAAAGTCGCTTCCCCGGTCGTGCGGGTTATCCGTCCGCTGGCTTATCACCCAACGGTTTGCGGCGAAATAATTCATATAGAATTCCGCCAGCTCCGACGTAAGGATGGCGCGGGGGGCCGGCCTGGATTTGGCGATCTCATCGTAAAGCTGCGCGACGATCACGGAATCGCCATCATCATGCAGTTCCGCGTTCAGGGAGACTTTGTAGATGACCGATTTAACGATCTGCACCTCGTTTCGCTCCTCATGCGCGCGTTGATAAATCTCCTCCACAATCTCCAACGCCGATTTCGGCAGCTCTTTGTCGAGCAGCGCTGTCACCCGCGCCCAGGCATCCTTGTAGTAATCGTCGGGATAGAGAAAGAGAACCCGGTTGAAATGAACCAGCCGCTGCGACCATGCGGGGAGAGCCGCCGCAAGGCCGAGCAGGATAATCAGGGGAAGAGCGAGCCGGGAGAAACGTCGCATGGTGCCGCACCTGTGCCAATGATGGAGAGCCGGATTTCCAGCGCGTTGAGGATGACGCCGGAATGTTCGATTGCCGGGGAGATACACGCGAACCGGGGATTTTGATACGTATCCGCCGGAGAAACATCGGGGAATGCCCAAATCTTATTGGCGGATTGGGGAAATCGAATAGTGGGAGTAGGACGGGGAGGGGGCGATCTGTAACCACGCGCTGCACCGACCGGGAAATACCAGCGGGGAATTTCGGATTATGAATTTATGAGATATTTCTGGACAGATCAGCGGCGTAATTCAATGCAGCAATACATTCGGGAAAAATCAAAAATCGAACATCGGGAACGATCGATTACTCGCGGAAGGATGTGTTATTCATCATCATCCCTGATATCCAGGCCGAACATCAGGGCGATCGCCACGGTCTGATTCGGGTCGATAATTGCGCCGCGCAGTTCCGCCCCTCCGGCACGCAGTCCGTCGATATGGGAGCCGCGCAGATCGGTGCCGGCAAGCCTGGACTGGAGCATATCGGCATTTGTCAGATCGCATCCGCGGAATGTAAGATCAACCGGATGGATCCCCTCGAACGATGCCTTGCGGAGGAGCGTGTTCTCAAACCGCGACCGCTTGATGGTCGATGCCCAGAAGAGCGACATTTCGCCGCTGCACTCTCGGAAGAGCGTGCTGGAAAAATGCGCTTCGGAGAAATTGGTTCCGGTAAACCGGCAGCCGATAAATGCAACGCGATGAAATGTTGCCTTGCGAAAATCGGCGCCGGAAAAATCGCACTCCTCGAACCGGACATCGCTGAACTGCGATCCCGCAAGGATCGCCCCTCCAAGCCTGACCCGCCTGAACCACGATTCCTCCACGATAACATTCCGTGCCTCGCCGCCGCTCAGATCGCAATCCTCAACCGCCAGCTCGCGATATTCCGCGTCATCGGTAAATCCCCCATGCGGAAATTCATCGCTGAAATCGTTGTCGAAAAGTCGGGGTGGAAGCGGCTCGTTATCAGCGATGGCGGGTTGGCGTTTCATGGAGTTGGATGATCGTGTCGTCGGAATAATCGTGATTGCTCCCCAAGCCGGTCGGGAATGGAAGCCCGGAATTATGTCGCCAGCCGGCCGGTCGTGATCCTGAGCTGTTTCTGCTCGATGATATGCCGGCAGGCGGCGGAAAGGAGGGTCATGCGGGTCGATATATCGATCTCGAATTCTATCAACGACATACCCGACGTATTGGGGGCGCCGGAGACAAAATCGAGGCGACAGAGCCGTTCCTGTTCCTCCACAATAAGGGGAAGATCATCAGCCACGATCGCCGCGAAATCGCGCTGGCGAACCGCGTCCTCGATTTCCGTGAGGCGTTGCCGGCCTGAACTCATGAGATGGCTCCTGCTGATTCGGGGATATTCCCGTGAAAAACGGGTGCGATTGCTCAACAATTCAACGAGATGGATACCTTTTGAAATATACTATTTCGCCGGGATTGCAAAACAAAAAATGTGGTTGATGAACGGGGAAATCTGTTTTGATTCGGCCCTTTGTGCCTTCGATAAATAAAAAAGGCGGCTCCGATATCCCGAAGCCGCCCGCAATTCCGCGATATTATTCGTGCCGATCAGATATCCTGATAGATCTCTGCCCCCTTCTCCAGAAACTCCCTCGATTTCTCCTCCATCCCCTTGTTCAGCGCCAGATCCAGCTCGATAATCCCCTGCTGCGCGGCATACTCGCGGACATCCTGTGTGATCCGCATGGAGCAGAAATGGGGGCCGCACATCGAGCA
>JBDSJW010000207.1:0-10183 GCA_039917235.1 Kapaibacterium sp. (SeqCode)
GGTTCAACGCCCACAACTTTATCCCGCTTGTCAACGAGGATCTCCAGCAGATCGAGGTGATACGCGGCCCCGGCTCCGCGCTCTACGGGCCGAACACCGCCAACGGGGTGCTCCACATGATCACCCGCTCGCCGTTTGCCTCCACCGGAGCGTGGCTTTCGCTGGCGGGGGGGGAGCGCGGCGTGGTTCAGGGGATGGGGCGATTTGCCGGCACCATCGGCGACAGGCTGGGCTACAAGGTCTCCGGGCAGTATATGCAGGGGGAGGACTGGGGATATGTCGATTCGGTGGAGGTGATCGAGCGCGCCAGGGCGATCTTCGTGGCCGATTCGCTCCATACCGGCCTGAACCCCGACACGTTGAAGATCGGGCTTCGGGACAGCACCATCCGCCGGGTTGGCGGCGAGCTGCGCGTGGACTACATCCCGACGGATGACATGACGCTGATCTTCCAGCTGGGCGCCAACGCGGCGCTGCGGAACCCGGAGATCACCGGCGTTGGCGGGGCGCAGGCGCGGAACTGGCTCTACAACTACTATCAGGTGCGGGGGCTGTACAAGGATTTCTTCGTGCAGGCATTTCTCAACCAGAGCAATGCCGGGGAGAGCTACACGCTGCGGACCGGGCAGCCGCTGGTGGACAGGTCCACGCTCTTCGTTGTGCAGGCGCAGCACTCTACGGCGTTCGAGGGGATAGGGCGGCTGGCGTATGGGGTCGATTATCTCCACACCACTCCCGTAACCGACGGGACAATCACCGGCCGGTTCGAGGCGAACGACGATATCGTGGAGGTCGGGGGATATCTCCAGGGGGAGGCGATGCTGGCGCGCGATCTTCTTGAGCTGGTGGTGGCCGGGCGACTGGATCATCACAGCAAGATCGATGGGCCTATCTTCTCGCCACGCGCCGCGCTGGTCTATACCCCCACGCCGGACCAGACCATCCGCGCCACATTCAACCGTGCCTACAGCGCGCCCACCACCAACGATCTCTTTCTCGATTTCATCGGCGGCTCCAGCCAGGGGGTGAACGTTCGCGCATCGGGCGTTCCGCCGGAGGGGTTTACGTTTACCCTCAGCCCAAGCAATCAGCCATATATCCGTTCCTACGCGGCGCTGGGGCAGGACCCGAATCGCGCGTTTCCGCTGGACAGCCTTCTCCCCATCTGGAGAAAGCTCCAGGATACGCTCCGCCCGCTTTCGCAGGGGTTTGGGGCAAGCCTTGACAGCGTTCCGCCGCCGCCGGCATCGGTGGTGGAGCTACGGCAGCTTAATCAGCAGAACAGGCAGTTCGATCCATCGCGCGGAGCGTTCAACGTCCCATCGTTGAAGCCGACGATCAACTCCACCATCGAGCTGGGCTACAAGGGGCTGATTGCCGAACGGTTTTCGATCAGCGTGGATCTCTATCGATCGCAGTACGATAATTTCATCGGGCCGCTCCAGGTGATCACTCCCAACGCGTTCTTCAACAGGGATTCCCTCTACGGCTATCTGCTCCGGCAGCTTCAGGCGCGTGGCGCCGATACCTCCAAGATCTCCGATGCGCTTGCATCGATCTCCAGCTTTATCGCCACAATTCCGATCGGCACGGTGGCGCCGAACGTGGCGGGGAACCCGTATCAGGCAAGCAATCCGAACGATCCGGCGGCCATCCTCCTGTCATCGCGGAACTACGGGAGCATCACGCTCTACGGCTGCGATGTCTCCGTGCAGGCGGCGGTGGCGGGCGGGTTGACGCTGAGCGGATCGTTCTCCTACACCGACAAGAACTTCTTCCGCAACCTGGACAACGTCTCCGATCTATCGCTCAACTCGCCGAAATTCAAGTACACGCTCGGCGCCGAATACCGGAACGCGGCCATCGGCTTCAACGGCGATGTTCGTCTCCGCCATGTTGATGGCTTCCCCGTCAACTCCGGCGTCTACGTGGGGGATGTCCCGCCGTATTCGGTGATCGATCTCAACCTTGGTTATCAGCTTCCGTGGGTTCCCGGCATGGGGCTTACCCTGAGCGCGCAGAACCTCCTCACCTTCGTCGATACCGATGGGAGCATCGTTACGCGGAGGCATCAGGAGTTTGTCGGCGCGCCGGCGCTGGGGCGTCTGGTCATTGCCCGGCTGACGTATCAGTTTGGAAAGGGGGAGTAGGGATGTTCAGGGGGACGGGGGCGACATGGATGCGGGAGATGGATGGGACGCGCTCGCGAATGGTGCTCTCCAGTTCCGACATCCGCTGATGAACGGTGGCGAGCGGTGTATCGCCGCTATAGGCGCAGCAGAGGGAGATCACCGTCCCGTTCTCGATCAGGTAGCTGTTGACATCGGTTACCGGATCGCCATTGGCGATTGAGCCAAGCACGGCGCGGACATCGTTGTTGATCTGTTGGCTCTTCACGGCGGGGCAGACATGGAGATCGCGCGATTCCAGATGGATGCTGATCGCGGAGCCCTCCGGCAGCTCGCGACCGACGGTCTCCCGCAACTGCTCGGAGACCGAATGGGCATCAAGAAGGGACATATGGCTGGGGAGTTCCAGATCGAGAAGGATGCGGAGGCCGTCCCTTGTCAGCAGCAGGCTCAGATGATGGATTGCAAGGCTGAGGCGATTTGCCGCCGCGTAGACCGCCGCCGCGTATTCCTCCCCCTCGATCCGGGCCGGCTCAACATTCACCACGATATCGGCGAACGGAAGCTCGCTCCGGATCACCCTCCGCACCTCCTCGCTTACCTGATAGCTGGCCTCCAGCGTAAGCGTGCGCGGCACCTGCAACGCCACATCGACAAACGCCTGTTCCCCGACAAACCGAACGCGGACGCGGACGGAGTCGGAGACAAGCCGTGGGACGGAGCGGACCTTCGCGGTCAGCCGCCTTCCCAGATCCCCCGGCACATCCTCCATCAGCGCATGGACGCTCTCGCGACCCAGGCGGTAGGAGACCTTCAGGGCGATCAATGCCACAACCACGGCCCCCAGCGCATCGGCCCGAAGCACAAGCCACTGCGGGATGGCGTCGGTCCGTTTGGCGATCTCCAGAATCAGGAGCGAGAGGATGACCACCGCGGAGCCGAGGAGATCGTTGCTGAAATGGGCGGCATCGGCGGCGAGCGCCTGGCTCTTGTGGAGTTCGGCGGCGCGTTTCAGCGACCGCGAACGGGTAAAGTCCACCACCATCGAGATGATCATCACCACGAACGACCAGACGGTGATCTCCGGGATTGTCGGGGAGACGAAGATCCGCTCGTAGGCATGCCACAGCACCCAGACGGCCGTTGCCACCAGCAGGGCGGATTCGGCAAGCGCCCCAAGGCTCTCCGCCTTTCCATGTCCGTAGGGATGATTTTCGTCAGGCGGCTGCTCGGCTATGTACACCACGAAAAAGGTCAGCATCGCCGCCAGAAGGTCAAGCCCGGAGTGGGCCGCCTCCGACACGATTGCAAGGCTCCCGGTCGCGAAACCGACAATTACCTTCAGAACAGTGAGGATCAGTCCCGATCCCACCGATGCGAGTGCCGCGGAGCGCTTGGTTACTTCTGCCATGAGATATCCGACTGTCGATGAACCGCGCGGGGGGATTTCAAGAAATCCCCCCGCGCATGCACTGGGCTTGTCCGCCCATCGGGGCAAACATATGAGAATGTTCGGCGATACCGTGGCTATCGCGTCAGCGTAACCACGCAATTCGCACGATTCGTGCCAGATCGGACTTCCACCAGATACGCACCCGCTGGCAGACCCGTCGTTACCAGACGATAATGCTGCTCTCCGGGCTCGCGATGTCCGGCGGTGGCGGTCACGAGAAGTCGGCCGCTCCGATCGTAGATGCTGACGATTGCGTCGCCGGCGTTCCGCTGTTCCCAGCGGAGGTCGGTTTCGCCGGCCGCGGGGTTGGGATAGGCAGCAAGGGCGCCGGCCGCGGCCGACCGGTAATCAACGCCGTCGCTTGGTCCCACGTCCGCCGAAACGATCGAGAAGGGAGCGTCGGTGATATCGCTCACCAGGCTATCCGCCGTAACGATTGCCAGCCGTGCGTTCTTGCTGAGGGTTCTCGGGACGGTCCAGACCATCGAGTCGTTCCCCGGATGTGGCGCCACGCTGTCGATCAATCGCCAGGTGGCTCCGCCGTCGGAGGAGAAGTTCATCGCCAGCATCCCCTTATTGTTCTTCGAGTTCCAGACGATGGCGATGGTCGAATCGATGACAAACTTCTCGCCGCCGTTCGGATAGAGGAGCTTCAGGGAGACCGGAGGGCGCGGGTTGATGGTGAAGACTGCGTCCGACGTATCGCGGAGCTGGTTGTTGCTGACGCGGATCAGCGCCTTTGTCGTGGAATCGTTCGGCGTCTTCCACGGCAGCGAATCGACGCCGGTGCGCGCCTGCTTGCTGCCGATGATCGTCCACTTGGCTCCATTATCGGTGGATAGCTCGATGGTGATCTGTCCGGTGATATCCTGCATCTGCCACTTGATCGCCGTCGTGGAATCCGCCTGGAACACTTCGCCGCCGTTGGGGAAGAGGACCTTGACCTTCGGGTTAACCGATCCGCGGATGCTGAACGCACGGTTGGATGCGTCCCTGATGGAGCTGTCCACGGCCATCACGCGGACAAGTGCCAGATTTGTGGTGTCGTGCGGGCCGCTCCAGAGGAGCGTATCGGGGCCGCTGCGGGCCGCCACCGTCTTGATCGGTCGCCATATCTTGCCGCTGTCGATGGAATAATCCACAAGAAGATCGCCGGTGATATTTGTTGCGTTCCAGCGGATTTTGATGGTGGAATCGGCGCCGAACAGCTCGCCGCCGTTCGGGGAGACTACCGTAAGCGCCGGAAGCGGTTTCAACGTGATGGAGAAGACCCTGCGCGAGCGGGCGGTTTTGGTGCCGTCCGCGCTGCTGATGCGGACAAGCGCGCGCCGCGATGTATCGTTCGGGACCACCCACGCCAGCGAGTCCAGCCCGGCTCTTGCGGTAACGCTGTCGATCCGTTTCCAGACCGCGCCGCTATCGACCGAGTATTCGATATTCAATTGTCCGGTGACTCCCTGCGCCAGCCACCGGATCTGTACCGTGGAATCGACCACGAAGTTCTCGCCACCGGCGGGCGTGATCACCAGGAACCCGCCCCCCTGGGCGTGGGCGCCCGTGGTGATGGCAAGCAGAAGGAGCATGGGCATAAGCCAGCTCGCGATTCTTCCAAGCGTTTTTCGACGTGTAACGGCGTTGCCAGTTCGCATGAACACTACCTCCGGATGGTGGAATGTGAAGAGAAGGGAATAGTCGGCACGCGACGATTCAATGGGGATTGTGATGGGGATGGTTGTTGGGGTAATTCATGAATTGCTCCAACTATGCGATTATACGATTTTTCATCGGGGCAATTCACGAATTGCCCGCCCCGAAACCCGAATCGTCCGATTCGTGAATTGCCCCGACGGAAGCGTATTTTACCGCCGGAACAGAATTGCGATACGAATCGCAGATACAGTAATGATAGAGATCGGATAATGATACAGATTGGAGAATGATACCGAACACTTTCTGCCATATACCCGGCGTTGGCGCCAGGAGCGAGCGAAAGCTCTGGGATGATGGAATCCGCACGTGGGATGATTATCTGGAGATGGGAGATGCCCTGAACCCGGGAAAAAAGGGGCGGGATATCACCGAGCATCTCTATCTGTCGCAGCAGGCGCTGGAGGATTTCGATATCGGTTTCTTCGCCGGATCGATTCCCGGCGGCGAGGAATGGCGGCTCTTCCCGCAGTTCAGGAGCCGTATCGCCTACCTCGATATCGAAACCACCGGCCTGAGCGTCGATATGGGCTCCGCGATCACCACGATTGCGCTGTATGACGGCGAGGAGATCAGGCACTATGTCAACGGGGAGAACCTGAGGGATTTCAAGGATGATATCAACGGGTTCGATCTTCTCGTCACCTACAACGGCAAGTGCTTCGATATTCCCTTTATCGAGAGATATTTTATGATCTCCCTCCCGCAGGCACATATCGATCTTCGCTACGTGCTGCGGAGCCTTGGTTACGGCGGCGGCCTGAAGGGGTGCGAGCGCCAGCTTGGGATTGAGAGGGATGATCTTGATGGCGTGGATGGATATTTTGCCGTCCTCCTCTGGCATGAATACCGCAACCACGGCAACCCGATGGCGCTGGAGACGCTCCTGGCCTACAACATCCAGGATACCGTGAACCTGGAGCGGCTGCTGGTGATGGCATACAATATGAAGATCGAGGATACCCCGTTCGGCGCCAGCAACCGGATACGGTCGCCAAGGGCGCCTGAAAACCCCTTCCGCGCAGATCCCGTCACAATCGAGGAACTGCGCCGCAGGCATTATCCCGGGGTGATGGCCTGGTAGCCGCGCGCCGTCTGAAACAGACGCGGTGCCGTCATGGTCTTGTATCCCGGATCCTTCCCTGGAACCAACCTGCCGTAACCCCGGTTAATCGGAGTGCGATATCGGCTGCCGATTCCCGGCTTCTTTCTTAACTTCCTCAGAAACAGTTCCACTCGGAGTAGAATACATGAGCGATTTTTTTCCACGTATGACACATCGGATTATTTCCATAGTCGCGTTCGCATCCCTTCTGGCGTTCGCAGGCTGCACGAAGACTGAAACGCCGGTAGCCCCCGGCACCTATCCCGCCGGCTTTGTCCTGAAGGAGAATGGGACCGAGAAGGCGAGACAGGGGAATGGCTCGGTCACCGGCAGCGTAGATGTCAAGCGGCCGATCGGCAGCGGCGGGCAGCCGGTTGCCTCGGGTGATATGGATATCACCTTCACCAACACCGACGGCTCCGCCTTTACGATGCACTCGGATGACAGCCTCGATTTCGTGATCACCAATCAGAATATTGTGGGGGTGCAGAGGATCGCGGGGGAGCGGTTCAAGTTCAGATTCCTCGGCAAGGGAGCCGGACAGTCAACGGTGAAGTTTGTGCTGCTACGGAATCACGCCCCCCTCTTTACCACAGCTCCAATCGACGCGCATATTGTGACCGAGGGGCTGGAGGTGGTGAAGATGACGGTGACCAGCGGCACCGGGCTCAATCTGAGCGTCCTGACGCTTACCGATTCCACGGTGATCGGAGGTGTGATCTCCCCGTCGTTTGTCTCGGGAACCCATCCGCTCCGCTTCCAGTTGTTCGATGCGAACGGGACCGAGCTTGATACGCTCGGCAAGGCGGGGATCACGCTGGTCGGCAAGCTGGCCGACACATCGGTCGCCGATTTCGTCCCCGATCCATCGATCTCCGCGAACTTCAATCTTCTTCCCAAGAAGGTTGATTCCACGACCATCGTTTTCCAGGTTCGGCAGAACACAACGGCCACCGGCGATTACGTTGCCTTCCAGTCGCTTCCGGTGAAGGTCAAGGTGCATTGATCCATCGGGATATTCGTTGATACTTATGACAACGGCCCTCTCCGCCACTGGCGCGGGGAGGGCCGTTGTGTATGATCGGCGGGGAGTTATGCCGGCGTCACCGAGAGAACGCCGGTGAACTGATGCGTGGCCCTGCCATCGCGGAGCATAAAGACGTCGTAGACACGGGCGCGCCCCAGATCGGTATCGACCGTCGCCTCGAAGAAGATCGAATCCTCCGTCTCGGTGAACTTGTCGGTCGATACCAGCCGGAGCGATCCCAGATGAGCCAAATAGCCCTCCATATGCGTCCGCAGCGCCGCCGCTCCCCGTACCGTCAGATCGAATCCGATAAGAATGGCGTCATCGTGATACTGGCTCATCAGCCCGTCGATATCCCCCGATTCCAGATAGCCTATCTGCCGGTCGTAGAAATCCCGTCCCGCGCTTCCGTTCATTGTTTATCCCGTGGCTGCTTGATTTCCCCCGGCGGACGGAACCGGAAATGCCGGTCCACCTGTCCGGGGAGGATATAGTAAAGGAGCACCAGCGCGCAGACCACCAGGCTGGCCCGCGTGCTGATAAAGGAGAGGGCGATTGCCCCCAGGTAGATGCAGGGGGCCACCAGAATCCTGGTGTTCACCACCCGCACAAACGCCTCGTCCAGATCATGATCCACCAGCCGCCGCCCCGATGTGGCGTACCACCAGTGGAGCAGGAGCGCAAGCCCGGCCGCGATCAGATTGCATCCGTAGATGATCACCGCCGTTCGATATCCCGAATAATTTCCGAGGAGCGCCGCGGAAAAGGGGATAAACGCGATGAACATCATAAAGAGGATGTTCATCCAGAGAAATGTCCTGTCCACCCGCCGGATGTAGTGATACTGCGTCCGATGGCCGATCCAGTAGATGCCGATCACCACAAAGCTCGCGGCATAGCTGAGCACCTTCGGCCAGAGGGCCAGCAGCCCCCCGAGCAGCTCGCTCTCCGATGCCCCGGCCGGCATCTGCGGCACATGGATCTCCAGCACCAGCAACGTCATGGCGATCGAGAAGACGCCATCCCCCAGCGCCTCGATCCGGTGCGGGCTCATTCCTCCGGGCGCGCTCGGTGCAATTCCGTCGCTCATCGGAGCGCCCCGTTCGTCCGGTCGCGGTTCGGCTTTATCATCTCACGCTCCGCTTCCGGCCGTCGGAGCCAGCCAGAGCGCGATGTTCCGGGCAAAGGCAAGCGTGTCGGCTGTGGCCCGTGGCTCCCGCCGCATCCCGTCGCCGGGGGGCTCGGTGACAAAAGTGGGGGCGCCGAGCGATGGGTCCCAGTTGTAGTCCACGAAGTGATGGAAGCTGGAATCGGCGATGGCGCGGCCGAGCAGATTGCCATGCTCATCACGGTTTGCGTCGAACGCCACCATCAGGTTGAATGGCGTGCCGGTGACCTTGCTCCGTCCGGTTGCTATCACCCTGGCATGTCCCTCTCCCTCCGGCACTCCAACGGCCCCCTCGTGCGGGTGGGCCGGGATCATCTCGATCGGCCGTGGCGATTCGCCGGGATGGATAAAGATCTCGTGAATCGGTTCGACCGGTTCCACCCGCTGGAAGTCGCCGTTGGCGCCGGAGTGGTAGTTGGGCCAGGTGATGGCCGGGTTGTCGGGATCATCGATGATATGCCGGGCCGCGTCAGGCTCCTGATTCTTCGAGTGGAAGAAATGGGCCGCGCCGACCCCTCCGAGCGTGCAGAGGGAGGAGCCCAGATCCTGGTGATCGCGCGTTGTCAGCAGTCCGCCGCCGCGCTGGCGGAACCGGGTGATCCCGCCGCATTCATCGGCGTTCAACCCATCGCCGGTATCCACGGCGAAGAGCCAGAGCTCATCGAAATCGGATGCGTCAAGGCTCCCGAGCAGCGGATCGGTTCCATCGGGGGAGCGTTCCAGGTTGCGGCCGGTTACCGCGAAGAGCGGGGCGCCGGAGGGATCGGAGAGGGAGGAGAGATGATCGTGAAGCCGCGAGAAGCGGCCGATATTCCAGTCATCCTCGGTCGCCGGGATGGTTGTCTGAAGAAGTATTCGTGTTGGCTTATTCATGATCGCGGGATTTGGTTTGTTCATGTCCGGGAGATTTCCCCGCACCGGCATCCGGCGCCGGCCGGGGAGTTATCCGGCATCAGAGATAGGTTTCATCCACATAGCACCAGCCCCACTCCTCCCCCGGCTCTATCGAACGGATCAGCGGGTGTCCCGTGGAATGGAAATGCTTTGTGGCGTGCTTGTTCTTCGATGAATCGCAGCAGCCGGTATGGCCGCAGACAAGGCACATCCGGAGGTGAACCCAGCGGTCCCCAAGCGCCACGCATTCCGGGCAGACGTGGGTTTCCGGCGTAAGGTCTTCGTTAATCTGATCAAGATGCGTACAGCTATCCGCCATGTTGATTCTCCCGATGAAGGATGTAGGCGCGGGATGGGCCTGAACTCCGAAACGGTTTGCTCCGCCCGTCGGCCGATGTGCCGATGGGGTTCAGGGAGCCGCCGTCTCCCGCTCGCGTGATTGTTCCGAGATCGCTTTCGGATCGATGAAGATAAGGGTGCTGGCGGCACCGGCCAGCGCCAGGCCGGCGGAGATCAGCATCGCCCAGCGGAATCCAGTCATAAAGGAGGTTCCGATGATCTCCTGGAGACGCGCCCGAAGCTCCGGCTGAACATCCTCCGGGATCTTCGCCGCCGCGGCCTTCTGCCTCTGCGCCTCCACGATCTTCCGCGCCTCCGGCGGGATGCCGGCGGTTGCAAGCCGTTGATCCAGCGCGACGTT
>JBDSJW010000208.1:0-8349 GCA_039917235.1 Kapaibacterium sp. (SeqCode)
GTGTGCTATGCTTAAGCCGAGATATAAACTACTAACAACTCATGACCACGATTTGTTCCGTATCTCGATCGAATTTCCAGAATTCGATCGGGGAGAAACCGATATTCGGCCCCTCCCCCTCGATTACTACAGAGAGTTCATGAACTCCAGCAGTGCCTGACGATCGCTCGTCGAAAGTTTTCTGACATACTCGCGCGAGGCTTCAGCCTCTCCGCCATGCCACATGATCGCCTCGACGATGCTCCGTGCGCGACCATCGTGGAGCAGGAAGATCTGCCCGCTCGTGATGCGCGTCAGTCCCAGTCCCCACAGGGCAGAAGTACGCCACTCGTTTCCATTGGCAAGGAAGTCGGGACGATGGTCGGAGAGGGCCTCGCCCATGTCGTGCACAAGAAGATCCGTATAAGGATGAATCGTCTGATTGGCAAGCTCCGCGATCTTGTGGTCGCCGGTCTGAAGCGTCGGGATATGGCAGCCGGCGCACTTCGCGTCGCTGAAGATCTGCTGTCCGCGGCGAACCGTTGGATCGTTCACATTGCGCCGGGCCGGAACCGCGAGCGTGGAGACGTAGAATGTTGTTGCGTCGAGCGTTGCATCATCAACCTCGGGAGCATGCGTGCCCGGGAACTGAGCCTGGCTGTGCGATGATTCCACCGGGAAGATCGTGCTCGTGATCCCCATGTCCTCATTATATGCGCCGGCCGACTGCTGGCGAAGATTCGGCGTATTCGATTTTGCACCGAAGCGACCGATTGCCCTCTGGCCGGTCTGCGCGTCATAGACATAGTTGATCTTGCCGCTGATGCCATCCTTGTTCCGATCGCTCTCATCGGCAAGCTGGATAAGCGTCTGATCAGGGATCGCTTCGAGAAGACCAAGACCGAATACGGTTGGAGCTACCCGCGGCGAGATAAAGTAAACAGCCGGAAGGGCAGTGTACTCATTGATAATTCTGTACGTGGGCATCCGAAGGCTGTAGGTAGTCCCATCAGCAAACGTCCCCGGCATCTCGGCATACGTAATCTCGGCATCGCCTTCCTTCTTGACGCCAGCGACCGAACGCGGCTGGAACTGACCACCGAAGCCGGGGATCGGGTTCGGTCCGCCGTGCGCGTCGGTGCCGGCAATGCTTACGCGGAGGAGCATCGTCTTCAGACCTTCGCCCGGGCCGGGAGGCCCTCCACGGCCATCCAGAATATGGCAGCCACGGCACGATGTGTTGTTGTAGATCGGCCCGAGACCACCACGTGTATGAATGACGGTGTCCGAGATAAACGTAGCCTCAAAAGCGCGATCGCCCAGCAAATGCTTGTCTAGGCTGGTGCCGGTCAGATTGTTGGCCGGCAAACCGAAGGCCGCGCTCGATGCATCGTCCACCGTCGTTGCGCCACCACTCTCCCGTTCGTCAAGAACAGTCCCGGGATCGGATGTGTTGCTGCATGCGGAGAGTACAAGAGCGAGGAACGGGATAGAGAGTATCCCGACGTACGTTCTAAGAGAAGACAGAGCCATAACAAGTACCGCGGTTTGTTGAACGATCGTGTGAACGTCTGATGACTGAAATTCAGGGGGCCGACCGGAAGAGAGAGGAGGCGCAACCGAAAGTTCCGCCTCCTCTGTATCCTTACTGACTTACTTCTTGAAGAGAAGCGTTGGCAATGCGCCCGTCAGCGTTGCCTCGACCTTCTGCACGGCCGTAATGGCTCCATTAACTGAGTTCTTGCTGCCATTATTGGTTCCGTTGATCGCGTCGGCAAATGTTGGCTGAATCAGCGCGATACGATCGAAGCCTTCCTGGAACTCCGCCTTGATCTGGGCATCGAGAGCCATGCCGCCATCCTTGACGGTCACGAGAGCAGAGATTCCCTTGCCGGAATACTTGGCGATATCTCCCTGGTACGAGCCGAGATAAATGGACTGGATTCCCTCAAGGTTCGCCTTGAAATCATCCTTCGAGTTGTTGCTGAATCGCGCTTCCTCGAAAGAGTTGTCAGGGCTGTGATACGGGATGCCCATCTTCGATGCCTCAAGCTCGTTCGAAAGCGTGCCGATGCTCGTCACAACTTCCTTCAACGCGGCATCCTGAGTCGTATAAAGGCTGCCGGTCAGCTGCGCGTGGGCAAGCTGCCACTGATACGACGCGGAATCGTTCTCATTCTTGGCTTCCCATGCGGAACGGAGACGGGAAGTTGCGGTCCGGAATGCCTGGGTCGCGGCTGTCAGGTATTCATACTCGCGCGGCGTAAACTTCTCAACGGTCTTCTTGCCGTCCAGGCCGAAGAGGAAGTACTCGATTGCATGGAAGCCACGCGCGGTTCCCTCTTCCTGGTTCAGCCGATCAACGGTGATGGCATTGCCCGATTCGAGTACCGCGTTGACGGTGTTGAGATCGAGCGGCCAGCTGTCGATTGCCGGGTCAAGCTGCTGGTTCTTTGCAGGTCCGAAGAGGAATGCCTCAAACAGCTCCCAGGGACGCCGTGCCTTTCTCCACGCAAGCCGCGCCGCGTCCAGATGGTCCTGCGTCGGGGTCGTCGTCAGGGTGTTGACCGCGGTGACCAGCACATTCGAGGCATTGTCGAAATCGATCGCCGCCGGAATGATGACGTTCTTTCCAAGCTCGGTCAGAACATCGGCCTTGGCCTGTGTCCAGATCGGGGGAGGCGTGGGGTCCGGCGGTAGTACTTCATCTTTCTTACAGCCAACAGCTGAAATCACGAGCAGTGCCAGTGCCGAAGTGCGAATGAGGTGCAAATACTTAGGAGAATTCATAATTCTTCTTCGCATATGAGTGAAAGGTAAGGATAGGTTTGTCGGACGATTGAAGGGGAGAGAACCATCGATCCTGCCTGTTCATCCCGACTCCGTGCCGGCAGAAAAGAGCCGAAATTTCGACCGTTTCCGGGAACGGGCTTCCCGTTCAGTGAGGTAATAGCGCGAAGCGGATACGATTCGGGCGCGCTAGCTCGCCTATGGAATCGTGTATCGACTGCGCGGAATCTGCTCTTACTTGGGATTAAGACCCTGGATAGATGAAAGTGTCGCAGAAAGATGCGATTTTTTTTGCGAAAAGAAACCGCCTGAGGCCGCCAGTTGTAAAAGAATGTCTATCCCGGGATGCCGTACGAAATGCAACACCACAGGGACGGTACGCCGAGCGCTGATATTGTGCGAAATTAACATGTCACGGGGTTCAGCTCCGCCCGGCGAAAAGGCGCAACCGATGGAGATTCGATCGAAATGATAACCTGTTCCTTGATGCCATTCTAAAACCCCCGCGGCATCATTAGTTACAGTCTGGAGCGGAGCGTCGCCCCAAATGATTGACGGGAACAGCAGAGCGGCGGATCGGCTATTTCCCCCACTGAAGAACTTCCACGCGCACCGGCGCCGTCCCCTCGCGAACCATGCGGAGATCCTCGGCGGCACGACGCGAAAGGTCGATCAGACGGGAATCCTTTGCCGGGCCGCGATCGTTCACACGAACGATCGCCTCGCGGTTGTTGCTGGTGTTGATAATCCTCAGAATGGTCCCGAATGGATAAGTGCGGTGTGCCGCCGTCATCTGATCCTGGCGGAAGATCTCCCCGTTCGCCGTCGATTTTCCCTCGAAGGAGTCGGCGTAGAAGGATGCGGTCCCACGGTCGAACGCGAGCGGGGCGTTGTCCCCGATGACGATGCCGGGATTGGTCCGCTGCGTGGCCGGAAGGCAGGCGGAAAAGATCAACGGCGTTGCCATTGATAGAAGAAGGAAAAGAGTGCGCGAAAATCTCACGTCGGAACCATGCTGATGGTCATGCGGAGTCGGCGCTTCCGGCGGGAAGCCCGGTTCAGAGGAGGGAGCTGATTTTCTTCCGTCGCAGATAATCCACCACGGCCTGCACCCGCTGCGATTGTCCGCGTTTGCAGATCAGAAGCGCATCGGGCGTGTCCACGATGATCAGATCTTCGACGCCGACGGTCGCCACGATCTTCCCGGCCGTCCGCACAAATGTCCGCTCCGTGTCGATCGTGACCACATCGCCGATGATCGAGTTTCCGTTGGCGTCCTTTCGCGAAAGCCGGTAGGTTTCATCCCAGCTTCCCACATCACTCCAGCCGAATTCGCACTGGGTCACGTAGACATTGTCAGCCTTTTCCATGACGCCGTAATCGATGGAAATAGGATGGATCTGGCTGTAGATGCTCTCCAGACGATCGTCGTAATCGTCGGTTCCCTCGGATGCGTGGATGCTTTCAACCTGATCGTACAGCTCGGGAAGATGAGCGCGAAACGCGTCGCGGATGGAATCGACGCGCCAGACGAACATGCCGCTGTTCCAGAGGAAATCGCCGCTCACCAGAAATCGCTCGGCCGTCGGCAGATCCGGCTTCTCGGCGAATGTCAGCACCTTCCGCAGCCCCTGATCATGAAACTGGTTCTCCGGCTCGATCTTCTCGCTCTGCTGGATATATCCGAATCCCGTCTCCGGCCTTGTCGGCGTGATCCCCATCGTCACCAGACAGCGCATCGTATACGCGGCGTCGCACGCCAGACGGAGCTTGTGCTGGAATTCACCGACGTTCTGGATGAAATGATCGGCCGGAAGCACCACCATGATCCCCTCGGGATCGGTATCCTGAAGGTTGGACGCGGCAAGCGCGATGCACGGCGCGGTGTTCCTTCCAAACGGCTCGGCGATGATATTTCCCGGCGGAATCTGCGGCGTCTGCTCCCTGAATCCCGCAACCTGCTTCTTGTTGGTGACGATGAAGATGTTCTCGTACGGGATCATCGGCTGAAGGCGCGCGATCGTGTTCTGGATCATCGTCCCCTCGCCGAGGATGTGGAGAAGCTGCTTGGGCGATTTCTCCCGGCTCAGAGGCCAGAGACGCGATCCAACTCCCCCGGCCATGATAACGGCATAGATGTTCATAACGATGATGTATTGGTCTGTTGGCTGAAGGTCGTATTCGTTGATTCAGATCCCGCCGCGCTTGCGTTCTACCCGCCGATGCGCGGCACTCGCGCCGAGATATTTGTGCAGATCTCGTAGGGAATCGTTCCGGCATTTCCGGCAAGCTCCCACGCCTCGATGATTTCATCTCCCGATCTTCCGATCAGCACCGCTTCGTCCCCCACGTTGATGCCGGTTCCGTCGCCCAGATCGACCATCACTTCATCCATGCAGATTGTGCCGACCACCGGAAATCGCCGCCCGTTGATCAGCACGTCCAGCCGGTTCGTCAGCGTCCGCATCAGCCCGTCGGCATAGCCGATCGGCAGCGTTGCGATCATGCAGTCGGATGCGGTGAAATATCGACGGCCGTAGCTGATCGAGCGACCGCGCGGAATCGCCGTGATGTTCGCCACCACGGTTCGCAGGCGCATCACCGGCATCAGCCCGGACTGTTTCTGCGCCGGAGCGGTGGGGTGATGGCCGTACAGGGAAAGTCCCGGACGGACAACGGTATAGTGGGATGAAGGGAAGTTGAGGATGCCTCCGCTGTTCGCCAGATGGATATCGCGAAAACGAAACCCGGCATCCAGCGCCGCGCGCAGTGCGCCATCGAACAACGCGATCTGCTCCAGCGTACATGGATTCTCCGGCTCATCGCTCGTGGCAAAATGCGAGGCAAACCCGGTGATCTCCAGCCCCGGAAGGGCTGCAATCCGTCGCAACGTTTCAGGAACATCCCCTGTCGGCGTTCCGTTCCGCCCCATGCCGGTATCCACGAACAGATGAACCGGAAGCCTCCGGCCGTCCGCGGTCGCGGCGCGGGAGAGCTGTTCCGCCATCCGCGTGTTCGAGACAAATGCCTCCACGCCGTGCGCCGCGAATTCCGCGTACTGCCCGTCCAGCGCCGGCGCCAGCACCACGATGCTCCCCTTGATTCCCAGCGATCGGAGATGCGCCGCCTCCTCGATGGTCGCCACCGCAAGCAGATCGGCCCCCGCCGCAAGCAGTTCGGGGACGCAGATGGCGGCATTGTGACCGTAGCAGTTTGCCTTGACAACCGCCATAATGCGGACATCCGGCGCCAGAGCGCTTCTGATGACGCGGAGATTATTCCGAAGCGCTTCCCGATCGATGATGGCGTGTGTCGGGCGCGTCATACGCTGGCTGCCCCGGCCGGCGGCGCCAGATCGCGAATCAGGCTGTACGGATAGATTCCGTTGGCGTGTCCGTCCCCCCAGGTGATGTGAATCGCGGAGCTCCCCACCAGGTTGATCTCCCTGATCGTCACCGCGTCCGACGTCATCAGCGGGAGATACGTCGATGTTGTCATATGCGCCCGCGAGCTGCATTCGGCGCACGGACAGCGAAGCCTCAGCGTCCGCGCCGGTATCCTCGACTCCGTTCCCCCCTGCCACGCGATCACCAGATCGCCCGCCTCCGACTGATATATCTCTACTGGCTGCACTCGTACCATCCGAATCGTTTCCCGGAGCCTGTCGCCGAATTATCGTATCGTCGGGAACATTGGGATTGTTCGTACCGAGCATCGGCGAAACCACTCCAGGGTTGGAAGCTCATGACAAATTAATCGGGAAGGCCGCGCTTGTCGGCCCGCCACCGGGGTTCAGAAAATCCGTTTGCGCTCCTGCGGCTGCACCAGCACGGCAAGGAGAAGGAGGAGGGAGATGCCGGCAAGGATGGAAAGGACGCCGCCGGGGAAAAATCCTCCGGCATGAATAAGGAAATATTCACGACCGAAATACGCGATCAGCGCAATCGCCAGCACAAGCTCCGTATACACCGCCTTGCGCGATCCCTTCTGCATCGAAAGCGCCACCACCAGCACAATCAGCCCGATAACGATGCCGACCACCAGCGATATCATATTCCCGTTGCCGGTATAATCGATAATCCCTCCGGCCAGCGTGAGGATTCCAAAAAGCATTTCGAATAACGCGACTGTTCTCATCTATCTCTGAAATCTCATCTATCTGTGAAAATGAATCCGCGGATTTCTCCGTTCGATCGGGCCGGATCAACCGCTCCCGGCTCCCGATAAACGCCCCTGCGGACGGGCATGCCCCGGCGGCGCGACGGCGGCAAACATACGGCATCAGAGGGAATCTGAACGCTGGTTTATTCTTGCGAATCGTAGACGCCGCGCGCCGCGCCGATGTTCTGGACGCCGCAGTGAGCGAATGGTGAAGGCCAACGCGGCAGATGACGTCCTTCAACAGTCTGTTAAACGGAATCCGTTCCTGAACCGATCAACTCCGCGAAGACGGTGAAGAACTCCCGCGCCGCCCGCACGTCGTGCACGCGGATGACCGTGGCTCCGCGAAGCGTGGCAACCGCGTGCGCCGCAAGCGTTCCGTTCAGCCGTTCGTCCGGCGGAAGGCCGCCAAGCAATCTTCCGATAAACGATTTCCGTGATGCGCCAACCAGCAACGGAACGCCAAGATCGATAAACCTCTCGTGCTCCCGCAGCAGCCGCACGTTCTCCTCCAGCCCTTTCGCAAAACCGATTCCCACATCGGCGATGATCTGGCGAACTCCCGCGCGCGCCGCCAGCGCGATCCGCCCGCGAAGAAACTCGCGAACCTCCGCCGCCACATCGTCATAATGGATCTCATCGGCCGGCCGCTGGTCCGCCGGATCGTGACCGTGCATCAGGATGTAGGGGAGATTGAACTCCGCGGCGACCGACCAGATCGATGCGTCGTAACGGCCGGCGCTTACGTCGTTGATGATCGTCGCCCCCGCCGCCGCCGCGCCGCGCGCAACGCCCGATTTCATTGTGTCGATGGAGATCACGGCGTCCGGTCGTTCGGCTTTCACCTGCTCGATCACCGGCAGCACGCGCCGCAGTTCCTCCTCCTCCGATATCGCCGCCGATCCCGCTCCGTAATCGCGTCCCGGCGGCCGCGTCGATTCCCCTCCGATGTCGATAATATCGGCCCCTTCATCCAGCAACTGAATCGCGTGCCGCGCGGCACGGCCCGTGTCCAGATAGCGCCCGCCGTCGGAAAAGCTGTCGGGCGTGACGTTGACGATTCCCATGATGCGGGGGGGAGTGTAGCGGGTCATCGAATTGTGGCCGTTGGAAAATAGAATCGGAGAATCGCCTCGGCCTTCCAGCCGTTGGTGGCCAGCGTTTTGGCCCCTTCCTGACAGAATCCGACCCGATGACCGAACCCATGTCCGGTGATGACGATGGTATCGCCACGCTGCTCAATCCGGTCGATGGCGTTGCTCAGCACTTTGTTGAATCCCACCAGCCTGCCAAGCCTGATCTTAAAATCATCATCGACAAAGGGGGGATGATGCGCCGCGCGGATGATTGCCGCCGAACGCTGATCCGCCGCAAAACTCCGCTCCCAGCGGTAGTGCGGTGACATCCGGCAGTGGTTGC
>JBDSJW010000209.1:0-7381 GCA_039917235.1 Kapaibacterium sp. (SeqCode)
CGTTTAGTATAAGGGGAGGTTTGAAACCTCCCCCGACAGACAGACAAACAGACAAACAGACAGACAGACACAATATCAATCCTACATTCCAATCAGCGCGATACGCGCGGCGACTGCCGTATCGGTGGCATCGGGATCGAGGATTACGCGGACGGATGCCACTTTTCCGATGGAGATCCTGGCACCCACCGTTTTCCGCTCACCATCGCGGATGAAGGTGAAGCCGGTGACATCACCCAGCGTGGCGATCACATCGACGTATTCCGGCTGAACCTGTCGCGGATCGATCGGCCCGGTGCTGGTCACCACATCCGTGATAACATCGCCAACGCGCATCCCCATCTTATCGGCCGATCCTCCCGGCGTAAGCGCAACAATGCGCCAGCCGCTATCGGCCCGTTCGTACTCCCCACCGAGCGTGGGCTTCTCCTTGTACTCGGTGATGATCTTCAGGCCGATTGTGGGAAGATACTGATCAAACGGCAGAGGATCGGTCCCGGCGATATAGCGGTCGTGGAACTCGGAGAGTCGCGCGCCGGTGGCCCGTTCCATGATCGGGATGATCTCCTGATCGGTGAAGGTCTTTCCGGTTTTTCCGTACTCCTGGTTGAAGTAGCGCATGGCATCGTCGAGGCTCTTTGCGTTGCCGGTCTGCGATCGGATGGCCGCGTCCAGCAGAAGGCCTATCAGCGGGCCCTTGGTGTAGAGCGGGAGAATCTCCATGATCGGCACCTCGGAGATCTTCATGCTCAGATCGGCGATCGGCTGCCCCTGCTTTCTCCCACGGCTGACCGACACCTCCTGCGAAAGGACGGCGAGCGCGGTGGCGGAACTGGCAAGTCCGTTTCTCCGCAGCAGCATTTGCGCGTAGTACTCGGTAAGCCCCTCGGCAAACCAGAGCGACGCGGTGCGCGGTGGGCTCTGATAATCGAACGGGCCAAGCTGCGTTACATGGGCGCGCTTCGGGCTCCAGAGATGCCAGTATTCATGGGCGATCACCGGCAGCAACTCCGCCACCGTGCCGGCCCCCTCAAGCGGCATCCTGTAGGTTGAACTGTTCCTGTGTTCCAGCGCGCCGAAATTGTTATCCCCCAGCTTCGGCTCCACCAGAAAGTGCTGGAAGAGATAGCGGTTGTAGGGCATATCGCCGAAGAAATCGGAGATGATCGTGACCGACTTCCGCGTGGCCTCGACAAGCTGGGCGGAGGTTTTCGCGCTCAGCGCGCGCGGCGCGGTGACGGTAATGATATGCGGCTTCCCCTTGATCATCACCTCGATCCGCTGGAACTTCCCCATCTGCACCGGCGCGTCGATCAACTCATCGTAATCGTGGGCCAGAAAATTGTTCCGGCCGGCGGCCGGGTCGAGCGCCACCGCAAGATCCCACCCTTTCGGCGGCTCGTAGCCGACGCCGTAGGGAATATCCTTGTAGCCATCCGGGTAGCCGAAGAGCGCGGGGGTATTGGCGAACGCAAAATCCTTCTCGATATCCGAAAGCCCGAACCAGAGCGATTTCTGGGTAAAGCCGATATCATGCACATGATAGGCGATATGGATGGCGCGATCGCGGCCGATGATCAGAAACGTGCTGGTATCGGCGCGCACCACCTTCAACCCGCGTCCCGTACTGGATGTGGCGGTGAACTCGGAGACATAGCCGCCGAAGTTCATGATATCGTATGCGCCGGGACCCCAGATCGGGAAATGGAAGATGATGGTATCGCGCTGGATGTTGTTCAGCGTGCCGGTCACCAGGAACGTTCGCGCCGGAAGATTCACCGCGACGTGATATCCCACCGACGGAGCATCGGCTTGCGGCGCCTGCTGTGCATGGCTTCGGAGAGGGAGGCCGATCAGGATAAGCGAGAGGATCGCGAGGCGGAAGCGAAGTGCGTGCATGGAGAAAGGAGTGATTGGATAGACAAAGGGAGCACCGTGGTTGATGCTCCCTTTGTGATGATTTCACCGGAGATGGGCCTCAGCCCCTTCCTGATCGCGGAGCGACCGGAAGCTCATCTCCCGAAAGGCTCCATGGAGAATATCGCCCGGCCTATTTCCCGTTCGCGGCGGCGGCGTAATCCTCCCACTTCGTGGTCTTGTAGATCCCGTCGCCGAAATACTTCAGGATATGGAGGAACTCCGCGGATTTGATATAGCCGGGAATGGAGGTAAGCACCTTGCCATCCTGATCGAAGAAGACCGTTGCCGGATAGCCGTGGATGCCAAGCGCCTGGCCGAACTCCCCCTGCGTGTATTCCTTCCCCTCGTAGGTCAGCTTCCCATCCTTCTCCGGGTTCATCTTGCTGGCGATGAAATGCCCGTTCAGATAGGCTCTGACGGTGCTGTCGGCATAGGTATCCTTGTCCATCCGCTTGCACCATCCGCACCAGTCGGTGTAGACATCAAGGACAATCAGCTTCTGCTGTTTTGGGGCATTCTCCAGCGCCTGAGCGATGGTCTTCCATTCCAGTTCCGATGGATTCGCGTTCATCGTATGTGCAATGAGTGATGCGGCAGCGACCGCAACCGCAATGATAAGTTTTTTCATGTGATCGCTCCGTTGGTTGTTGAAAGCATCGTGCCAGCCCGGAACCTGTGGGAGTGTCAGGTTTTCTGCTTCTTCTTCTTGGCCGAAGGGAAGAGAATATTGTTCAATATAAGTCTATAGCCGGGAGAATTCTTATGGAGCGATAAATCCGTGGGAGGATCATTGACCGCATGCTGATAATCCTCGGGATCGTGCCCGCCATAAAATGTGAACGTTCCCCTGCCGAAGTTTCCGGTGATGTATTTCACCTCATCGGACCCATCGCGCTCCCCGAGAATCGTGATGCTCTTCTTGATAAATCGCTTGTGGAAGCCGGTGGTCTGCCCCAGGAAGCCACGCACCACGCCGGTATGGCACTGCGTGAGCATCGATGGAACGGGATCGAACTTGGCCGAGAAATCGAACAGGGTAAAGGCATCGGTTTCCGCGTTGGACATAAAGTTCGGCTGGATATCGATGTCCGAATACTCGTAGATATACGGGTTCATCTCCAGCGAGAAGTTCTCGAACGCGAGCGTCTGGGAGAAATCGAGCTGCTTCTGCGCGCCGGCCGCCGGGGGATCGCCATCGAACACGACATCGCAGATATCGGTGTTCTGCGCCGCCAGCGCGATATCGTAGGAATCGGTGGCCGAGCACATCGCGAAGAGGAACCCGCCGCCGCCGACGTATTTCTTGATCTCCTGCGCCACCGCCAGTTTCAGCTTGGAGACCTTGCCGTAGCCCAGCTCCTTTGCGGTCTGTTCGAGCATCGCCACCTGCTGGAGATACCACGGCGCGTTTGAATACTGGGCGTAGAACTTCCCATACTGGCCGGTGAAATCCTCGTGATGAAGATGCACCCAGTCGTATTTCTTCAGCTTCCCTTGCAGCACTTCCTTGTCCCAGATCTTCTCGTACGGAATCTCCGCGTACTCCATCACCATCGTCACCGCGTCATCCCACGGCTGGAAGGTTGGGGGAACGTAGACGGCGATCTTCGGCACGCTCTCCAGGCGGACAACGTCCATGTTGTTCCCCTCGGCCTGCACCTCGCTGTAGATCGACGCGGCCTGCGCGCCGGAGATCCCCTGGAATGTCACGCCGCGGATTCTGCATTCGGCGGCGATCACATCGGCATAGTCGAGCATGAAGGCGCCGCTCTTGTAGTTGAGCAGCCAGTCCACCGGGAGGTTCTTGGAGAGCGCCCAGTAGGCGATGCCGTAGGCCTTCAGATGATCCGCCTGGCCGTTATCCATCGGGATCAGGATCTTGGCCTGCGCGAACGCCGCCGCCATGCCGATCAGAAAGAAGAGCATGGCGGGGATGAGAAATCGGAACGTGCGAACCATTCGGGATCGGATCATGATCATTGATAATCGGCTGGCCCTTTCAGGCCGTTTCCTCGCTCACCTGCGGCGCGAACTGATAGTCCACGTCCACCGCGCCGGTCGCCGCCAGAATCGGCCCGAGATGATCGTTGACCTTCGGGCTGTACCGGATTTTCACGTAGGCATACTCTTCATCGAACGCCTTCTCCAGCACATCGGCGTACTGATAGATTTTCGAGAGGAGATTATAACGGGCGATCGGAACGCGGATGGTGCGATCCCCCAGCGTTGCCTCCACCAGATCCACCAGTTTCCGGCGGAGCCCCTGGATATGGAGCCCGCGCGAGGCGGAGATCGCCACCGAGTTTGGATAACGCTCCTGGAGTTCCCGTAGTGTCTCATCCCCCGCTTCCAGCAGGTCCACCTTGTTGAAGACCATCACCACCGGAATCCCGCTTGCCTCGATTTCCTTCAGCGTCTCCTCCACCACCGCGATCTGCTCACGCACCACCGGGGAGGCAACATCGACCACATGGAGAAGAACATCGGCCTCCTTCGCCTCGGCCAGCGTGGAACGGAAACTTGCCACCAGATGCGATGGAAGTTTGCGGATAAAGCCGACCGTGTCGGACATCAGGACGGTGCGCCCGGGGGTAAGTTCCACGGCGCGAACGGTGGAATCGAGCGTGGCGAAGAGCCTGTTCTCCGCGTGAACGCCCGCGCCGGTGATCTCGTTCATCAGCGTGGATTTGCCGGTGTTCGTATAGCCGACCAGCGCCGCGCGGAACAGCTCGGTCCGCCCCTTCCGCTGCGTCTCCCGCTGCGTCTCAATCTTCTCCAGTTTCTCCCGGAGATGGGATATCCGCGCGCGGATCATCCGTCGGTCCGTCTCAATCTGCGTTTCTCCCGGCCCCTTGGTGCCGATACCGCCGAACTGCTTTGAAAGGTGTGTCCACTGCCGGGTCAGCCGGGGGAGCATATACTGAAGCTGCGCAAGCTCCACCTGCGTCCGTGCCTCGCTGGACCGCGCCCGCTGGGCGAAGATATCCAGGATCAGCCCGCTCCGGTCGATCACCTTCCGGTCCAGCATTTTTCCCAGGTTACGCGCCTGCACCGGGGAGAGATCATCATCCACCACCACAAGCGTGATGTTCTCTTCCTTCACCAGCTCGGCAAGCTCCTCGATCTTCCCCTTGCCGATGAAATGCGCGCCATCCTTGCGCGGCAATCCCTGAATGATCTTGGCGATGGTGTCGGCCCCCGCCGTATCGGCGAGAAGCTCAAGTTCGGCGAGATGTTCCTGCGTCTCTTCCCTCGTCTCCGGCCACACGGTCAGACCGATAAGAAGTGCTCGCTCGCGCTCGTTCTCCGTGATGGAGTGAAGTTGTTGTTTTTCTGTCAATTCAGATATGTGATTTGGGTTTGTCGCTGTCGCCGAATCGCGCCCTCGCGGCGGGCAATTATCCTGCATCACCGTCGGCACTCCACCAACGACGTTCCGCCGGTGGGAATATTCTCCGAAACGGTGAGATTTCCCAGACGCCGATAATACCACTTCCGCGGCTTTTGTTTTGTCCCGTTGATGAGGTTGGGGGATTTCGTGTTGGGGCAATTCATGAATTGCCCTTGCTCCGTATCGGATACCCCTGCCGAAGCGTGATGACGCCGCTTCCTGAGATGCCCCTGGGTATGGGAGATGGCGAGTTGGTAGTAGTGGCCGTTGGGGCAATTCATGAATTGCCCTTACTCCGTATCGGATACCGCTGCCGGAGCGTGATAACGCCACCGCCGCTCAGGGATCGGGGTTGAGCGTGATGGTTCCGGCGGCATTGACCTTTACCCAGTAGCCGCGCCCGGGATTGATCATCGTGGAGAACTGACTGCCGCCGAGCGTGGTGACGAACTGGGAGGCGAGCGTGGTCCCCTGCACCGTTACGCGACTCACCGATACGGGGATGCTCCCCCCGCCGATCAGGTTCCATCCGGGACGCACGGCGATGGCGAGCGGAAGGTTGAGAAACGATCCGTGGTGAGCGATGGTGGTCCCCACGGGAAACTTGAGGAAATATCCCTCCCCCACATGCATCGTGTCGGTGATCAGATAGCCGCCATCGTAGTGGAAAACGTTCGATGTGGCGCCGCTGAAGAAGCTCGACGCATGAATATTGAACGGCGCGCATGCCACCGATGCCATGCTGAACCCGGCGGGATAGAGGATATCGTACTGAAAATCCTCCGGCACAATAACGCTGTCACCCGGCCGCGGGATAATGGCCGAACCCGCATGAATCCAGAGACGGGAAACCCGGAGCGAACGGGCGATGGAGAGGCGCCCCCCCGGCCCCCCTACTTCCATCCGTATTCCATCCCCCAGCCCGGCCCGAAGATCGAACAATGGCGCCGAACCGGTCATGACGATGACGCCGTTCCCCTCAACATCCCGCTCCACCGTCAGATCGCTGTCGGCGATGATCGGTCGCCCGCCCGCCATCGCGATCTCACCCCGCAATGTCCCGCGGCCCGAGAGCGCCAGTGTATCGGCAATCGTCAGGCGCGCCGGTGGATCGCTTGTGAATGGGCCGGCGGCCAGGAACGGCCGGTCGATCATCTTCGGCATCGCCACCCTCACGCGGCGGCCGGGAGCGCCGTAGCGACCGCCGATGCCGGAACCCCAGAAGCCCTCAAACACGACATCCCCCATCACGATTCCGTGCGATGCGCCCCAGATGCGGACCAGCGTATCGGAAACCAGACGGCAGCCGTGAGCGATATCGCTGGTGAAATCATGCCGGATGCGAACGGCGTAGCGGCCGGCGTTGATGATGACGTTGGAGTCAAGCGACGAGCGCGGATCGATCGACAGGCGCGGAACGACGATATCACCAAGCAGCGTCAGCACGCCGCCGGAGGGGCCAGCGTAGGCAAGGCTCGCCGTCGATTCCCAGATGCCGCCGGTGTTGTCCAGCGTATCGCCGGCCCCACGCATCACCACCGTGCAGTTCTCTATCGTCCCGCGATTTCTCAGTTTCCCCTCGACAATCCACCGATAGCGTTCATCGGTGGCCGAGAGCGTCCCCTTCAGCAGCAGCGATCCGGCGATGGTGCTTCCGCCGCTTGTCCCTATCCCATGCGCGTCGGCGCGGACGTTGGAGTCCACGCGCACAGCGCCGATCAGGCGGGAGAAACTGAAACGTCGCGATGCGGCGATGGTCACGGTGTGGCCGGAATCGCCGAGGACGCCATACACGGTCAGTGACGGCGCCCTCTTCGAAACCGGCGTGGCGGAGGGACCGATCCGGATGTTCCCCCGCGCGCTTCCGTTCACCTCGCCGTTCAGCGTTATCGTTCCGGTGGTGGCGACGATCGATACATCGCCGAACCGTGATTCCGAGCTGAAGGAGCCGTCCACCACAAGATCGTGCGCGCCGGCAATCAGCCTGCTTCCGGCCGCCAGCGCCAGCGCGCGCACCCCCACCGATGTGCTCATCCCGATATCCCCCCCCGCGCCGATATTGATCAGAAG
>JBDSJW010000210.1:0-5916 GCA_039917235.1 Kapaibacterium sp. (SeqCode)
TACGGGGCGGTTTGAAACCGCCCCCGACAAAACAACATATCGCAATAACGAAACGCATTGCAGACGCATATTCTGTACAACCAATTTTCCAACGATGAGCGATACGAAGATTATTTTTTCCATGATAGGCGTCGGCAAGGTTCACAAGCCGAACAAGCAGGTGCTGAAGGATATCTACCTCTCCTTTTTCTACGGCGCGAAGATCGGCGTGCTGGGGCTGAACGGCTCCGGTAAAAGCACGCTGCTGAAGATCATCGCCGGCCTGGACAAGGATTATAACGGGCAGATCAACTCGCAGAAGGGGATCACCTTCGGCTATCTCTCGCAGGAGCCGGAGCTTGACCCGACGAAGACCGTCAAGGAAGTTGTGGAGGAGGGGGCGCACGAGACGGTGAACCTGCTGAAGGAGTACGAGGCGATCAACGCGCAGTTCTCCGAGCCGGACGCCGATTTCGACGCGCTGCTGGCAAAGCAGAGCAAGCTCCAGGAGAAGATCGATCATCTCGATGCGTGGGATATCGACAGCAAGCTGGAGATGGCGATGGAAGCCCTCCGCTGCCCCGACGGCGATACCCCCGTCACCGTCCTCTCCGGCGGTGAGCGCCGCCGCGTCGCGCTCTGCCGCCTGCTCCTTCAGGAGCCGGACGTGCTGCTGCTGGACGAGCCAACGAACCATCTCGATGCCGAGTCCGTAGCGTGGCTGGAGAGCCATCTTGCCAAGTACAAGGGGACGGTGATCGCGGTGACACACGATCGCTACTTCCTTGATAATGTGGCCGGCTGGATTCTGGAGCTGGATCGCGGCCAGGGGATTCCGTTCGAGGGAAATTATTCCTCATGGCTGGAGCAGAAGAAGCGCCGTCTGGAGCTTGAGGAGAAGCACGAGTCCAAGCGTCAGAAGGCGCTGGCCGAGGAGCTGGAATGGGTCCGCACAAACCCGAAGGGTCGCCACGCCAAGAGCAAGGCGCGCATCTCCTCCTACGAGAAGATGCTCTCCGAGGAGAACGAGCAGCGGAACGAGGAGATGGAGATCTTCATTCCGAATGGGCCACGGCTCGGCGGCGTGGTGATCGACGCAAGCGATGTGGCGAAGGCCTTCGGCGATAACCTCCTCTACGAACATCTCACCTTCTCCCTCCCCCCCGGCGGCATCATCGGCATCATCGGGCCGAACGGCGCGGGAAAGACGACGCTCTTCAAGATGATCACCGGACGGGAGACCGTGGACGCCGGGACGTTCAAGATCGGCGAGACAGTGAAGCTGGGCTATATCGATCAGAACCGGCCGCTCGATCCCGAGAAGACGATCTGGGAGGAGATCTCCGGCGGGCTTGATCTTATCCTCCTGGGCAATCGCGAGGTGAACTCCCGCGCATATGTTGCCCGCTTCAATTTCGGCGGACAGGATCAGCAGAAGAAGATCGGCATGCTCTCCGGCGGTGAGCGAAACCGCGTCCATCTTGCCAAGGCGCTGAAGGAAGGGGCCAACGTCCTCCTGCTTGACGAGCCGACCAACGATCTTGACGTGAACACGCTCCGCGCGCTGGAGGAGGCACTCACCAGCTTTGCCGGGTGCGCCGTGATCATCTCGCATGATCGCTGGTTCCTGGATCGCGTCGCCACGCATATCCTCGCGTTCGAGGGGGATAGCGAGGTGCTCTGGTTCGATGGCAATTACTCGCAGTACGAGGAGGACCGGAAGCGAAGGCTGGGGATCGAGGCCGATCAGCCGCACCGCATCAAGTACAAGCCTCTGGTGCGATAATCCGGCAATCCATAATCACCGGAACAGATATGCGACCGTCAGGGGGACGTTTGAAACGTCCCCCGACAATGTTCCTGACAACATCCTCCGACAGTCCGACACGCAATCCACAATCACCGGAACATCCATGCGCTGGTCACAACTTTTCATTCCCACGCTCAGGGAAGATCCCGCCGAGGCGACGGTTATCAGCCACAAGCTTCTTCTCCGCGCCGGCTATATCCGGCAGTTGACCGCCGGCGTCTACAGCCTTCTGCCGCTGGCGCAGCGGGTACGGCTGAAGGTGATCGATGTGATCCGCGAGGAGATGAACCGGATCGGCGGACAGGAGTTTCTGCTCCCGGCGCTTCATCCGTCGGAGGTCTGGAAGGAGTCGGGTCGGTGGGATGTGATGGGGGAAAATATGTTCCGGCTGAAGGATCGCAAGGGGGCCGACATGGGGCTGGGGATGACGCACGAGGAGATCTTCACATCGATCGCCCGCAACGCCGTTAACTCCTACCGCCAGCTTCCGCAGATCTGGTATCAGATCCAGACGAAGTTTCGCGATGAGGCGCGACCCAAATCGGGCCTCCTCCGCGTCCGCGAGTTCACGATGAAGGATGCCTACTCGTTCGATCTGGATAGCGATGGACAGGATGCCGCGTTCGAGGCGCATCACTCCGCGTATACGAAAATATTCACACGCTGCGGCCTCAGTTTCAACCCCGTGCAGGCAAGCTCCGGCGCGATGGGGGGCAGCCACTCCACGGAGTTTATGGCCCGCACCGCCGCCGGCGAGGATCTTATCGCCCACTGTGCTTCCTGCGGCTACGCGGCCAATGTGGAGAAGGCGGAGTCGCGCATCCCCGCCGTGACCGATCAGGAAGGCCCGGCCGCCCCCGAGGAGTTCGCCACCCCCGGCATCCATACGATCGAGGAGCTGGCGGCGTTCCCCGGCGGAGCGGCGGCGGAACGGCAGATCAAGACGCTGATCTATGTGGTCGATGAGAAGATCGTGATGATCCTGATCCGCGGCGATCACGAGCTGAATGAGACAAAGCTGGCCGATATCACCGGCGGCATCGCCGTGCGACCGGCACAGCCGGAGGAGATCGTATCGGCGCTCGGCGCCTCCCCCGGATCGCTCGGCGGCGTGGGCGTTACCGCGTCATCACATCCAAAAATCTCCACCATCCTCGCCGATGAGGCGCTCCGCGGTCGCCATGACATGACCACCGGCGCCAACCGCGACGGGTTCCATCTCCGCGGCGTCTCGATCGATCGTGATATCATCGTCGGCCGGTGGGCGGGGCTTCGGAGCGCGCAATCGGGGGAGGGCTGCCCGATGTGCGATGGGACGCTTGATACGTTCAAGGCGGTGGAGATCGGCCATATCTTCAAGCTCGGCACAAAATATTCCGAGAGCATGGGGGCGCGCGTCCTCACCGTGGATGGCCGGGAGGTGCCGATTGTGATGGGGAGCTACGGCATCGGCGTGGAGCGGATGATGGCCGCCGTTGTGGAGCAGTCCGGGGATGAGGCGGGGATCGTCTGGCCGATGACGATCGCGCCGTTTCATGTCATCATCACGCCGGTCAATATGAAGGATCAGGCCGCGCTCGCCGCCGCCGACACGCTCTACGCGGACCTGCGCGCCCACGGCATCGACGTCCTCCTGGATGATCGCGATGAACGCGCCGGCGTGAAGTTCAAGGATGCCGATCTGGTCGGCATTCCGCTGCGGGTGACGATCGGCAGGAAGATCGGCGATGGGATCGTGGAGCTGGTGGAGAGAGGCACGAAGGAATCGGGGGAGATCGCGGTGAGCGATGTGGTGGAGAAGATCGTGGCAATCGTCGGGGAACGACGGAGATGATCATCATCCGCGCGACCCTCCTCTGGCTTCTCTCCTGCTGCGCCCTCTCGGCCCGCCCCTACTACCTGAACGCCGCCGCCGGGAACGACAAGGCCGATGCTCTGACTCCGGGGTCCGCGTGGAAATCGCTCAACATGCTCGGCGATATCCGTTTTGTTCCTGGCGACACGGTCTATCTGGAGACGGGAGCCGCCTACACCGGGAGCATCTATCTCGATCCATCCGACGGCGGCACGCCGGAATCTCCGCTTGTGATCACCTCGCGCGGCGGCGGCACCGCGCTGATCAACACGCCGGAGGGGGCGGGGATCTACGCCTTCAACACATCGGGAATCGTGGTGCGCGGGGTGGAGCTGTCAGGCCCGGGAGCGAAGGTTTCGGATGGGCCGGGGATCATGTTCTACATGGATAGCGCGGTTGGCTATCGCGAGTATATCAGGATTGAGGGATGCGATGTTCACGGGTTTCAGCAGGGGATCGTGGTGGGAGCATACCATCCAACGTGGGGATTCCGCGACGTGATAATCAGCGGCTGCCGCGCGCACGACAACAGTCGCGTCGGCATCAGCACCTTCGGCTATGAATCGAAGTATACGAACAGAGACTTCATCGTAACGCGCTGCGTGGCGGACGGCAACAGCGGCGAGGCGGGATATGCGCAGAGCAATTCCGGCAGCGGCATTGTGATAAGCGGCGTTGATACGCTGCTGGTGGAGCATTGCACGGCGCACGACAACGGCGCGCTGAACTCCCATCGCGGCGGCGGGCCGGTCGGCATCTGGATGTTTCTCTGCGCCAACGGGATCATACGGGATTGCGAGTCACATCACAACAGCGCCGGGCTGGAGGCGGACGGCGGCGGTTTCGATATCGACGGCGGCTGCCGCGATTGCTCCATCCTCTACTGCTACTCGCACGACAACGAGGGGGCGGGGTACGAGATGGCGGAGTATGGCGCGGCCACGCCGTTCGCCCGGAACACGATCGCCTGGAACATCAGCCGGAACGATGCCCGGAAGAACAGTTGCGGCGCCATCAACCTCTGGGCAGTGGACGCGGGCCACTCCTTCCGCGACTGTCAAGTGTACAATAATACCATCCTGATGGATACCGATCGGCTGGCGCTTTCACGTCCGGTCGGGGTCTGGATACTGACGCCGTTTATGAACGGCGTGGAGATACGGAACAACATCTTCATCACCCGCGGCCCCGGCCTGGGGATGACCCGAACTCCGCCGCTCGATTCAACGCAGGTCCATTTCGTCGCCAACGATTATTTCTCCGCGATCGGCCCGCCGATTTTTGTCACGGACGCCGACACCGCGCGCACGCTTCAGGAGTGGCGGATAACATCCCCAGGACAGGAACGAATCGGAACCACTGAGTACGGCACGGCCGCCGATCCGATGCTGGAAAACCCCGGCACCAGCGGAACCGCGGGCTCCACCGATTCTCTGGCATCCTACCTCCACGGCTACCGCCTCCTCCCCACCTCACCGATGATCGACGCGGGGGCGCCGCTCGTCGGCACAATCCCCGGATGGCTCTACCGCGATTTCTTCGGGAACAGTGTTCCGTCCGGCGGGCCGCTCGATATCGGCTGCTTTGAGTCGCCATCGCCGCGAGCGGACGTTGCCGGTGAAACGCGGATGGAAGGGGGATTATCGCTTGCTCCAAATCCCGCGTCGGATATGGTGGCGATCCGTTCAGCCTCCGGCGCGGAGCGCTACGAGGTGATTGACATGAAGGGGAACGTGGTGATCTCCGGGGGAATCATCAACCGTGCCGGGACCATTTCGCTGGCCGGCATTCCGGCGGGATATTATCAGGTCCGCATCACCGGAAGTGATATACAGCCGGAGACGCTGGGGCTGCTGGTGGCGCGGTAGAAGAGTGTTGCGGCAACCCGGGTTGAATTGCTCAGAGAGCGTGAATGACCAGATAAAGTACAGTTTCCAGCCACGCCCACCAGATATGCACTGACCGGCAGAGATTACCCCTCCCGCCCCGGTGGGAGATGCATACAGAATCAGCACCATTCCGAGATTTGCAATCCAGCGCGATACGATTGTAGATATTTTTATATTTCTTCGTAAGTTCATCCATGATTCATTGTCTACAACTGTCAAACGTTGTAGCGTTTCTTATACAGAGTTTTGTATAATTGCCTGTGGAAACCAAACCCGGACAAACGAAGCGGATTCAGGGGCCAAAGGAGAAGGATCTGTTTTGGGTCGGGTCCAGTCAGAAGGATCTTAGCGCATTTCCGCCGGAGGCCAGAAGGGAACTGGGG
>JBDSJW010000211.1:0-7513 GCA_039917235.1 Kapaibacterium sp. (SeqCode)
GTTTCCCACCCCGTTACCGGGAGCGGGGAAACCGGCATCAGAGGATTGTTTTAGCCGATTTCGATCCGTTTATCCCCTTTTTCGATCACAATGCGGCCTCCCTTGCCGTCGATTGTGACGCTTTTTCCGCCGCCGTTGATCCTCATTTCCTTGCCATCGATCGTGACGCTTTTTCCGCGTCCCTTGATCCTGACATCCTGGTGCTGGCGGCGTTCCCGCTCGATCATCCTGCGCGCCCCCCGCTCAATGTCCCTCTCCTTGGGGAAAAACGTCTCCGACGCATCGAACGCCAGACCGATTCCCCAGCCGAAGAGCGGCCAGATAAACCATGTATGGCCGCCGGTGAAAAGATCCAGCAGGATCAACATGCTGTTGATGATGATATAGGTGCGGAGATGTTCGAAGAACTTCCGTTTTCGCTGCGCCTTCCACGCCTCCTTGGCGTTCTCGGTCGCCCCGAACTCCTCCTGTTCGGCCATGGCGGCCTCCACCTGGGCTGGTTCCAGACCCAGCTCGCGCGCTGTTTCCAGAAGATCCTCATGGGTGATCGTGGCGGAGCCGCTCCCCTGGCGGTCCAGCGCGCGACGAAGGATGGCGTTTACTTCATCCGGGGAATATTTGCGGGAGAGATTATCGGAAGCCATAGCTGTAGTCCATGTAAGTACGTGCTGAGCGAATGGTAACGAACAAGATGGGGGCAATGTTTCATCCCCCGTATTCAGCGGGGAGATCGAACGTCGCCATCACCGGCGCGTGGTCGCTGCTGCCGAACTCCCGGAATACCGTGCATGTGGTTGCCGTGGTTGCAATCGCATGGCTGGCCGCAATATAATCGATCCGCCATCCCAGATTCCGTTCCCGCGCGGAGCGCCAGTAGGGCCACCAGGTGAAGAGCCGTTTGTTGTCGGGATCGAGCATGCGGGCAACATCATCCAGCCCCTGGGCAAACATCCGCTCCATCAATTCCCGTTCATCCGGCCGCGTGCCGATGATCCCCGGTTTGCTGTGTGTTGGATGGATATCATCATCGGTGCGGGCCACATTCATATCGCCGCTGAGGATCAGCTTTTTTCCGGCGGCGTGGATATCCCTCACGTATCCCTCCATCGCCGCCATGAACGTCAGCTTGGCGTCGTAATCCTTTCCGCCGTTGGGAATATAGACCGAGGCCAGGATCAGCTCTCCCACGGTCGCCTGCACAATCCGCGTCTCGTGGTCGAACGGCGGATGGCTGAAGACGGGTTCCTCCGGGAATGTCTTTTTGTTCAGATGGAGGCTCACGCCGGAGTAGCCGCCGGCGGCGCCATGCCAGTAGCTCCAGTAATCGGGGAGATCGGTGAGCGAGGGGGGGAGCTGCGCCGTTGTGGCCTTGATCTCCTGCAGGCAGATCACATCCGGTCGGTGCGCCTCCATCCACTCGATAAACTGCGCCTCCCGGGCGCGTATTCCGTTGACATTCCAGGTTGCGACGGTCATGTTCGGTTCCACTGTTCGTGTGATGCGTGGCCTGGCGTGGGGGCTACGGTGTGCGTTCATTCATCGATATCGCCGTTGATCTCGCGGACCACCATCTCCTTCGATCCACGTGTTGCCTTCACCAGCTCGGAAACGCCGGTGATCCCCTCAATCTTATAAAGATCGCGGAGCAGCTCGCGATGTTCCTGCTGCCGGCCCGCGAACCGGAACCTGACAACGATCTTCCCCGCTCCCTCGGTTGTGATCGTGAAGTCGCGGATGTTCGCGTTGAAATCGCAGATCACCGCGGTCACCTCTTCCCGCGCGCGGATGGTATCGGCGACATGGAGGACGAACTCCCGCGCCTGGCGGAAGTGGACATATTCCTCCACGCGACGGAGCGAGAGGATCATGATCACGCTTGCGGCGGTCAGCGCCATGGCGATAATCGGAAGGCCGGCGCCGATCATCATGCCGAGCGCCGCCATCAGCCAGATCATCGCGGCGGTGGTCATCCCCCGGACCACGCCGTTCTTTTCCCGGAGGATCACCCCGGCCCCCAGAAACCCGATGCCGGTGACGATCTGCGCCGCTATCCTGGTCTCCTCCCCGCCGGTGGCCTTTCCCATCTCGCTGCTCATCACCGTGAAGAGCATCGAGCCGACGCAGACGACGATGCTTGTGCGAAGACCTGCTGGCTTGCCAGTTGTCTCACGCTCCATTCCGATCGCCCCGCCGCAGAGAATCGCCACCACAAATTTCAACGCCAGCTCCGGGCCAAGCCGGAGCAGATGTTCCATGCTCTCAAATCCATTCATGCGCGTAATGTATAACCCGCGGGGAGAAAACCGGAATCCGGCGACGTTGCCAATGAAATATTATATCATGGATCAGCCCGCGCGGAAACTTTTATCATATGCACGGGTTCAGGTGAGACCCTCCCATATGTCGCATTTTCGCGAATATCACGCGAATGCACGAGCGGCATATATCGGGCATGTACTCCGGCGCGCATGATAGTATCACGCGATTGCAGTGGGAATGTGCATTTCCATTGTCTCGCATCATCTTACCTGTAGTTGCATCGCGGTTGAATAAACCGGCTTTGCGGTATATCACTTCCCCCTCCATCACTACGCCGGGCATATCCCGCGTGGAATCATCTTTCGGTATCATATGATACCATACGTTCTTCCGTAACTCTCCGGTGCGGGAAAGCATCCGTGCGAGTCGGGGCAGGTCTGAGACCTGCCCGTACAGATCCGTACAGACCTGCTCGTACAGACCTGCTCGTACAGACCTACTCGTACAGTCGGTCACAAACGCCATATACGCCCGTTTGCTCCGTCGTAACCTTTCTGGGGGGATACGGCGGATCGATAACATCCCGATCAATCCAACCAGTGAACATTATGAAAACATGGTTCAGCATTTCAATCGCGTGCCTTCTGCTGGGGCTTGCCGCCGGTGAGCTTTATGCCGGCGGTCCCTGGGCCGCCAGGAAGGGAAAGGGTCGCCTCACCTTCGGCTACAGTCGCAAGACGGCCGGCCAGAAATGGTTTGGCGATGGATCATCCTCCACCACCCCGGACGACTCGCTGCTCGATGGCAAGTTCCACGATTTCCGGTACGGCTATCTCTCGGGAGAAGTTGGTCTGCTCGATCATCTTGAGCTTTCCGGGACGCTCCTCTATCTCTGGGGATATGAGAAGGTCGGGAGCAACCCGAAGACCGGAAAGCCGATACCGTTCGAGTGGGAGCTGAACTCCGGCTTCACCGATGCGTGGCTCAACCTCAAGTACCAGTTCATGGAAGGGGAATATCCGCTGGCGGTGATGGCCTCCTCCCGCTTCCCCGATCTCTACGATGAGCCGGGCCCCTACACCCGGTACATGAGCCGCTTCTCTTCCACGCCGATCAGCACCAAGACGGTGGACGGGCGCGACTCCACGTACCTCCACAGGGATACCTCGGTGGTGGCAAGCAACGAGTGGCGCGGACTTCTCAAGCGCGATTTCGGCATCCATCTGCTGGCCGGTCACTCGTTCGGCGCGGAGGGATATATCGAGGGGGAAATCGGCTACAACTTCCGCCAGGGGGCGTTTGCCGATCAGCTTCTCTTCAGCATCGATGGCGGATATAACTTCGCGGTGACGAAGGAGCTGATGATAACGCCGAAGCTCCTGTTCGATTACACGGGGGGCGTCGGCAACGGGAACCTTCCCGATTCATCCGACCGCTTCAACTTCCGCGTGGCGAACGTCCCGCAGGCGAACTTCTACTTCAACAACTCCAAGTACGGTCGCCTCTACGGCAGCGTCATCGTCTCCTACGACGATCACTACGGGCTGGAGCTTGGCGCCGGCAAGTGGATCTTCGGCAGCGGCGCGGCAAAGTACACGGAGCTTTACGCGCAGGTCAACTACTCGTTCTAACGGATTTCCCATCCGGGAAATACCGGGACATCGGCATGGCGCCCTTCATCCTCCGGGATAAAGGGCACAGCTGTTTTCCCCGTCGGCCGGATTCATCGCGCCACTAATTTATTTCCCAGAAATTGCCGATAACTCGTAGCTTGGCAGCGCTATATCTGTTCCACACCTTTTTCCAGCTATTCGATCCGTGAGATTCATCGATTACATCGGTACTCTTTCTCTCCTTCTCGCGCTCTCCGTGAGCGGGTGCGTGCCATCGGTCCGCATGCCGGAACGCGCGCGACTGGAATGCCCGGAGCCGCCGCCGCCGCCGTGCCTGCCGGGGAAATTCGCCGAGGTGACGATCGATACGTCATCCAGCGCGTCGGGGCGTTCCAGCCACTATCTCACGATATCCCAGGTGCAGGGGCTGAACGGGGCGGATGACGAGTACGCCGTGGCTTTCCCGAGCGCGGGAACCGGCGGGGCACTGGCAACGATACGCCCGCACGGCGCGCGCGATCAGCTCCATCCGGTGGGCTTCCGTCGCGTCAACCAGGCGGCCGTGGAGGAGAATATCTCGGTTCCCGCCATCGCAAGCTCCTACGGCGGCGCGGCGCGGACATCGTCACGGAGCGATACGCTTCTCTTTGCCGCGCGGCAGAGCGGAACGGTCTCCGGCGATTACGATCTCTTCTCCGGCGATTACGGCAACGGCACGCTTACCTCCGTTCTCCGCCAGCCGATATCCGGCGTCGTTACCTGGGAAGCACAACCGGCGCTCTCCCGCGATGGCCGCACGCTCTACTTTGCCGCGGACAGGAGCGGAGGAATGGGGGGAACCGATATCTACGTTGCTCACCGCGGCGCGGATGGTCGCTGGTCGGCGCCGGTTAACGTGGGATCGGGGGTCAACTCCGCGTGCGATGAGCTTTCGCCGTTTGTCAGCGGCGACGGGCAATGGCTCTACTTCTCGTCATCGGGGCATGAGACGGTGGGGGGCTACGATCTTTTCCGCGCGCCGATTGCCGGCGATCAGATAGGCGGGGCGGAGAATCTGGGCGCTCCGATCAACACCATCGCCGACGAGATTTTTCCGAGCGCTCCGGCCGATGCCAGCCCGGACACGCTTCTGTACTACAGCTCCAATCAGCGCGGATCGCAGGGGTTTGATATCTACGTTCTCTATCGCCTGAAGCGTCCCGGCGGGAGCAAGGGAACGCCGCAGACGCTCACCCTCAACGGCACGGTACGCACTTCCGACGGGAAGCCGGTGGACAGCGCGAAGGTGACGCTTGAGCAGCGCGATCCGCCGGGCGACGTGGACTCCACGATCACCAATTCCGACGGGAAATACAAGTTCCAGGTGGAAGAGGGAAAGCGGTACGATCTGATAGCGGGATCGGACAGCACGCTCTTTGTGCGCGATGAGGTTCGGATTCCTCTCTCCGACGGCCGGCGCACGCTTACGCACGATATCGTTATCTCCGACACCGTCACCTTCCGGGTGAATTTTCCCTTCAACAACGCCACCGATCCATACGAGTTCACACTTGATGAACATGGCATGCCGACCGATCTCCAGTGGGTCAGGATGATCGACCGCGCCGCCGATTTCCTGAAAGGGTTTCCGCGCGGCTCCGGCAACAAATTCCTTCTTGTGGGGCATACCGATCCGGTCGGCACCGATCCGTTCAACCTTGATCTGGGGCGCCGGCGCGCGGAGTTCATCAGGAGCGAGCTGGTGAAGCGCGGGGTAAGCCCATCCATTCTTGAGGTGAGGACCGAGGGGGAATCGCGCCCGCTGCCGATGCGGGATGGCGAGGGGGAGGATCTGTATCACGCGCGGCTTCGCCGGGTGGAGCTGATACGGCATTGAGAGACTGTGGAAGGGCGTCATCGGCTGCGTCGGGGGACGTTTGAAACGTCCCCCGACATTCACCATTCGCTTACTGCGGCGTCCGGGAGAGGACGCCTCATTCGCTCAGATTCGGCCGCCGTGCATCTGATCGTTGTTGAACAGCCTGGGCATCCGTAGTAATTCAACAGGCTAAGAGCGCATACCGGGAATCCCGGTCAACGGGCTGAACGCTCATCTCCCCATGTATGAATTTTCAAACAAGCTGAAGGAGTCACGGCCGCGGGGCCATTGATACTCCGAACTTTCATCAGGCATCATGAACCGTCTTTATCTTGCTGCATTCCTCCTCGTATCCCTGACGGGACTTTCCGGCTGCTTCGGCATGTTCGGCATCACGCGCACGGAGAGCGATCTCTACACCATTACCAAGCGGGACACGACCATCCGGCAGGATGTGCGGAACGCCCCGGGTGAGCGGGACAACGGCACCATCTATCCATCGCCGCGGACGGTGGAGATCAACCGTACCTACGTGCAACTGGATTCCACCGTCAACCGCTACTATCCCGACTTCCTCCGATTTGGCGCGCTGGAAACCGCCGGCTTTATCGGCATCGGACAGTCGGACAGCGGCGGCGGCAACGGCATCTTCGGGCTCTACAAATCGCTGGAATTGAAGAGTCGCGACAGCACCAAGATCTTCGGCGCGGCGATGTATCGCGTGCTGCCGTACGAGCGGGCGCTCCGCGCCTTTAACGATGCTCCCGACTGGACAGTGGGGACCGCCGCGTATGAGACATTCGTGATCCAGAAGGATAACAACGCCGCGGTTTCCGGGAACGAGCGACTGAACGGCGTGCTCCCGCTCTACGTTCGCAGGCGATTCTTCCTGCGCGACAAGCCCCCCTACGTGATGGTGGTCCCCTTCTTCGGCGTCGGCCTCCTGCCGTCGCAGTATGTCAACCTGGGGGCCACGCTCGATGTTGGCTCCTACGGCGGCTTCAACCTGAGGGCGTATGCGGGTTACGTGGCGGGATCGACCCTTGCGTTCCGCGATCCGAAAACGACATCGTACGATGTCAACTTCCCCTATTTCGGCATCGGCGTCTCCGCGCTGGATTTCGTCTACAAGAACGAGGAGCTGAACGTGGAGTGGAAGGATCAGAAGCATTCCGCGATCGAGGTCTCCGCGTTTAACGCCGATCTTGTCTATGCCACCAGCCCGCTGGCCGATTCCATTCCGGCGCGTTTTACCGATACCAGCAACGGCTTCCCGACCGGGTTTATCGTAAAGCTGGCGACGGCGACCTATCCGCTGCCGTTCGCCGACGGGCATTTCTTTGTGGGGACATCCCTCCTGAACGTGATGAAGATGTCCTCCAGCGAGATCGCCCTGGGCTTCCTTCCGATCCGCGCCGGATACCGGGTAACGCTCCTCAAGCCCGATCTGAACCTGGAGCCGTTTGCCGAGTTCACCTATTATCCCGGCACCATCTATCACGTCGGCGTGCGGGCATCGCTGAAGATCTACGACTGGACGCAGCTTAGCGTGATGGCCGGATATGTAAACGGAACGCCGCATTTCGACCGCATTATCTCGGAGCCAACGCTTCAGGGAGTTGGCAATTTCTCCACCTTCTATCTGGGTGTCGGGATCGGCCTTGGCGATGTATTCCATACGCCGGAGGAGGTGATACGACCATGATCGCCCGCCGAATCTCACGGACCTTTCTCGCGCTGGCCCTGACGCTGGCGCCGATGCTGGCCGGCTGCATCCACGGCA
>JBDSJW010000212.1:0-3084 GCA_039917235.1 Kapaibacterium sp. (SeqCode)
GGCGTGGGGGCCGTGGTCGGGCTGAGGCCGGGGAGCAGCGGTGGTTTCACAAGCCATCTGGGGGGGACTGTCAGGCTGGTCTTCTCCTCATCGAGCACGAAGTTTGAAGCGGACGAGGAGATCGGCCAGGTGAGCGATGCAAAGGGGACAATCGTGCCGGCGATATCCCGCTATACCGTGGAGACGAAGGTGACGCAGGTAAGCCTTGACCCCACCGTAAGCTACTGGATAGGGCAGAAGTTTCCGCTGATCCTCTCGGTGGGGGCGCACCTGGGCTACGTTCTGGGGGGAACCTACAGCCAGGGGGAGAAGCTCGTCTCCCCGCAGGGGCTTACCTACAAGACCGAGGGGACGACCGAACGCAATCAGAACTCGGGCGATCTTCAGCAGGTGAGCAAGATCGGCGGGGGAATCGTTGTTGGTCTGGGCTACGATCTTCAGGTGACGCCGAAGCTCTCGATCCGGCCGGAGGTGGAGGGATTGCTTTCGCTGAGCGGGCCGGTTTCCGGCATCGACTGGAAATCGCACGAGCTGCATCTGGGGGTATCGTTTATGTTCACCCCTCCGTCGGAAGGGCCTTCGCCGTTGCGTGAAGAGTGATTGGTGTGATAGCAATATCATACCAGACTGTTGAAGGACGTCATCTGCGGCGTTGGCCTTCATCGTTCGCTCACTGCGGCGTCCGGGAGGACGCCTCATTCGCTCAGATTCGGCCGCCTTGCGGCTGATCGCCCTTGAACAGTCTGAGCATCTGTAGTAATTCGACAGTCCGATAAACAACAAGCGTCGATCGGGCTGGTCCCGATCGACGCTTTCATTGTACGATTATACGGTCGCGCCGGTCTAGCTGATCACCAGCGGCGTGCGCTCGATCAGGGCGCCCCTGGAATTCTGGATCTTATCCTGAATCGCCATCAGCCCCTTGATCAGGTTCTCAGGGCGTGGCGGGCATCCGGCGACGAAGACATCGACCGGAACGAACTGATCGATTCCCTGCACCACCGAATAGGAGCGGAACATCCCGCCGGAGCTGGCGCAGGCTCCCATCGAGAGGACCCATTTCGGGTCGGGCATCTGATCGTAGATTTTGCGGACCACCCACGACATCTTATACGTCACCGTGCCGGCGACGATAAGGAGATCGGACTGGCGCGGGGAGAAGCTGAAGCGCTCGGAGCCGAACCGCGCCACATCGAACCGTGGGCCGGCGAAGGCCATCATCTCGATAGCGCAGCAACTGATGCCGAGCGGCATCGGCCATACGGAATTCTTTCGTGCCCAGTTTATAGCCGCCCCAACGGTGGTGGTCAGAAAACCATCACGTTCGAGCTGATCTGTCAGTCCCATTTCAGAGCTCCCTTTTTCACGATGTAGATATACCCCACAAAGAGCGTCACCATGAAGAGCAGCATCGCCATAAGCCCGAACTGTCCGGTCTGGCGGAAGGTGACCGCCCAGGGATACATAAAGACAACTTCGATATCGAACAGGATAAAGAGCATCGCCACCAGGTAGAACTTCACGGAGAAGCGATCGCGCGCCGTGGATACCGGCGGCATGCCGGACTCGTAGGTGGAGAGCTTCTCCTGCGTCATGCGGTGCGGCCCAAGCCATTCATGCGCTTTTACCGAGACAAGCCCAAAGCCGAGGCCCGCCGCGATCATCGCTATTACCGGGAGGTATTCTTCCATCATCCTGATCGAAATTTCAGATACGTAAGACGTGCATGCTATCAACAGCGTGCAAACTTACGAAAGGAGGAGCTATGGAGCTGCGGGAATTTCACCCGTTCCGGGGATTGAATCGGTAACGATAGGTTTGCGGCCGCGGCATCGATGAGCATCTCAAAATCGAATGTTCAGGCCGATGCTCCGGCTGCCGGGATCGAGATAAATATGCGATGAGATATCATCATCCACATTGAAATCGAACAGATGAGCCCCGACATACGCGTCGATCATCCCGAGCGCCTCCACGCCGAGGAAGTAGGCGAAGTTCACATCGCGATTATCACGATAATTCTCCCGCTGGAATCTCAGCGTCGGATAGATGCTGGAGTCTCGCCCGGCCAGATCGGCCTCGTTCGCCTTGGCGATAAAGAGCGAGTTATAGCGGATCGTCTGAACGAGGAAGTAGCCGGCGGAGACGGCGAAGAGGGGGACTTTCCAGTACTGCTGGTTGTAGTACTGTCCGCCGCCGGGCATGATCGACAGGAGCACCGCCGTGGTCGGGCTTTTGGTCATTACGTAGCCGGACGCGCGCCCGGGGGCGACTTTCTTTGCCGTATCGGCCTTCGCCGTGTCCACCCGCGCGGGGGGACGGGCGGAGGTGTCCGTCTGGGCCCGGCAGATGAGCGCCGCCGCCGGCAGAAGGATCATCGCCAGGAGATATGCCAGTCCGTGCTTCATTCGGCGACTGCGATAGCCTCGATCTCCACGCGTGCGTCCTTCGGAAGCCGGGAGACCTGCACGGTGGATCGCGCCGGGGAGTTGTTCCCGAAGTATTCGGCATAGACGGCGTTGACCACCGCGAAATCCTCCATATCCAGAAGGAAGATCGTTGTCTTGACCACCGTCCCAAGCGATGCGCCGCCGGCTTCCAGAATAGCCTGAAGGTTGAGGATTGCCTGCCGCGCCTGCTCCGCCACGCCGCCATCGACCAGCGTTCCATCCTTCAGCGGGATCTGTCCGGCGGTGAAAAGAAACCCGCCCGCGCGGATAGCCTGCGAATACGGCCCGATGGGAAGAGGTGCGGACTCCGTGAAGATGATCTCCGATGCCATGGATTTCAATAAAAATGTCAGAAAAGGATATCGTTCAGTCGCCCCGGTCGCCCGGAAACAATCAACATAGCGAAGTGGCGCCGAGCCGCCAACTCGCCTTCGCGCAACATTTTTCAACGCGCGGTTATTTGCCATTTGGGATGGTGGAATGTAACTTTGCCGTCCTTGCTTTTGACGGGGGCCCGTAGCTCAGTTTGGGAGAGCGCTAGAATCGCACTCTAGAGGTCGTCGGTTCGATCCCGATCGGGTCCACTTTTTTTCTTGACCTCATGGGATGGTTTGTTGTAAGTTTGTTGTCCCTT
>JBDSJW010000213.1:0-7637 GCA_039917235.1 Kapaibacterium sp. (SeqCode)
CGGAATACATTAACGATTGACGATCATCTTTTCGACACGGCTCTCCCCCGCCGACGTAGTCATCCGGCAGAAATAGGCGCCGTTACCAAGGCCCGAGACATCGAACGTGATCCGGCTGATCCCCGCATTCAGCTCGGCGTTTCGGAGCAGATCCATCACCCGGTTGCCGTTCGCGTCGAAGATGGCGATGCTCACCGGCTGCTGATGCGTCAGCCCAACATCCACATGCGCCCCCGCGTTGCTTGGGTTCGGGGTAAGCGCGGTCAGGAACGTCCGTTTCGCCGGAGCAAATGTGCTGACGCTGATTGTCGTGTTGCAGATGCTTGTATTGCTGACCGAGGCGACCACCGATGTCAGCATCGCCAGCGCCTCGTCGTGCCCGCATTGGTCCAGCAGCACAAGTGTGTCGATCTGATCCCCCACATCGGCCCCCACCACATTCACCCGGAGCCGCACGCTGGAAAGCGCGGGGATCGTCAGCGGAAGCTGGAGCGGCGGAATGCTGTAGCGGACATTCGACTTCATAAAGGCCGAGGCAAGCGTCAGCGGCCGGATGCCGTAGTTCACCAGCGTGATGCTGTCGGCCCGCACCTTGGTAAGCGCCAGCGAGTCGGAGAACCACCCCTTCTCCACCCTGACGCCGACCGTATCCTTCGCCGAATTGAGCAGCGCCAGCGTAAACCCGCCGACCGTATCGCGATCCACCACGCTGTTTCCCGACCCATCGCTGATCGTCACCTGATAGATCATATCCAGCCGTGAATCGTTCCGATGCAGCTTGAACTGCACAAGGTTCGCCGGAAGGCTTGCCGGATCGGTGATCGGCGTCAGCGTGCAGTTGACCGCCGTGTCGCTGGAGAACGATGCGATCCCCGATGTCCTGAACCGCTTGGAGTAGCTGATCGTGAAATCATCACCGCAACCGATCCCCTCCCTGCCGATCCCGGGGCCCGTTGTATCAATCACGTTCTCCACCGGAATCAGCGCCACCATCCTGTCGGCGCAGTCACCGCCAATCGTCAGGCCGGTGGTAAAGCTGGTATCGGCAAGATCGGAGAAGCAGATCTGAACCTGCGCATCCCCTCCCGGAGGCACAACAACCGGCAGCATAACGGTGACGGTGCCGTGGGCCGTGGAATCGAGCAGCGCCACGCGATTGAGCGTCTGCGGGAACGATCCGTAGTTATGGATGGAAACCGTGCGGCAGAACGTTTTGGCGTTGATGGAAACGAGCGTGTCAAGCGTCGCGGGAGCGGCCACCCCCACCCTGAGCGTAAAGCCCGGAACGGGCCGGCTCTGGGTGATGGTATGCCCGGCGGAGTCTATCGCCCTGATCACCGCGGCGCCATCCTCGTATGGATCAATCAGCTTCGCCGTATAGTGAACCGTATCGGCGCCGGGGGTAAACGGCTCGATATTCAGCACCACGTTCTTGCTGGCCGGCAGGGCGTAGCAGGAATCGATGCCGGTATCGGAGATATGGGAATCGAACGCATAGCCGTCGATCTCCCCGCACGACTCCTGCCACTCAAGCCCCGGAGGATCGAAATCGCTCACCAGCTTGTGAAAGAGCATCCCCCCCGGATATCCGTACGATGTCGCCGGCCCGAAGCCGTAGACATAGAGCCCGAACGCGGAATCGCACGAGATATAGTGCGAGCCGGCGGAAACCTGCAACTGTGTATAGACATAGGTGCTCCCCGGGATCGGGAGAAATTTCGAGTTCACCGCCGCCGCGTCCAGCTTCAGGCTGGTCTCCCCCGATTTCGGAACCACCACGTTGATATAGTGCACCACAAACTCGTTATCCACGATGCTCTGAAACGCATAGGCGGTATCGAACTGCTGGCGCGGAACCACCAGCATCATAAACGGATCGCCGATGGCGTTCAGCGATCCGTTGGCGACGTTCACCGAATGCTCGTACTGCGCCGCCATGATCGGCTGCGAGCCTGTCACGGTCATCGGCTCAAGGAGCGGAATCTCGATCGAAATCCCCGGGCCAAGCTGATAGGTGGTTGTCCCGGAAGCCTTCACAATCGTCACCTCCGTGCCGGGGAATGCCGCCAGAATACGTGCAACGGCGGTATCGCCCGATTGCGGTGTCACCTTGAAATGCGGCGTCAGCATGGCATCGCGACCCCATCCGTCCAGCGGCGGAAGCTGCTCCACGAGATGATCGCGATAGTTTGCCACGCGCGTCGGGATGCTGGTCCGCTTGTTTCCGCTGAAGAGCGCCACCGGCTTGTCGGCGCGGACTTCGGTGCCGCTGACATCCTGCGCTACCTGGAGGAGATCCGCCTGCCCGTAGAAGATCTGTCCGCGGTTGAGCATCACCGAAAACGGCCTGTTCCCACGGCTGTTCAACTGAAGCCCCGGCGATGGGGAGATGGTGACGCTGGTGCTATCCTCGGTGGCAACCACCGCGAACTCCGATGGGGTATCGAACCCGCCCGGCTGACCAAATCCCGGTTCGGAATATCCGTTGGGATAGGCCAGCACGATATATCGCCCCGTCAGCACTTGCCGCGGAAGCCCCAGAAACGCATCGGCCGATTTCGCGCGGATGTTGACACCGTAGAGGGTGATATCATCGTTGGCGGTGATCAGAAGCGATTTGCTGACGATCTCGTTGTTGTTGGCGCCGTTGAACGGGTCCAAATCATCCAGCTCCACGTTGTTGCCGAACAGGGCGTTGATATCCACCTGAACGGTGACATTGGCCGTCGGAATCGGAATCTGGCGACTGAGGCCGGTCAGCGTATACGTAATGGTCGCGTTGGTGGGATGGTCGCAACTCAGGTAGATCCGAAGCCGCGCCGATTCCGGCCCTCCGACACCAAGATTGGTCATGAAGGTCACCCAGAACTCCTTCCCCTTTGAGGAGAGCCCCTGGGCGCGAAGGTTCGTGATCGCCGGGAGCAGGAAGAGCACGAAGAGGAGAACAAGAAGTATCCGGCGCGGTCTGGTAGCTGGCAACAACATCATATATCGAGCTCTCCGGTGGAAATCCACGAAAACCCGCCATCAAACGCCCGAATGTCCTGATGGGAGGAACGGGGTGATGCGGTAAACGTCTGGCAGCCTGCACGGGTTGGGGAATGTACCGCGGATTTCGTCGGGATTCAACTCTATCCGGCGATACGGGCGAGGGAAGTTGAGCGGGAGATTTGCTTTCGCAAGGATCAACAAGCGATTCCGCCAGATTCAATAATGTTTGGGAGACGATGGTGTTACAACGGTGAATCATCAAACTTCGTCGGGGGACGTTTGAAACGTCCCCCGCAATCGGGACGGAGACGGGGACGTTTGAAACGTCCCCCTACCGGGCGATTACCAGCTTCTCTGTCAGGGTGGAGCCGTTGATGGTCTGAAGTCGCAGATAATAGGTGCCGGCCGGCAGATCATGAACAGCCGCGTCCACCTGCGTGATCCCCCCCGGCAGATTATCATGATCGAGCATCCGGCGGACTTCATCACCGTGATCGTTGTAGATCGCCAGGCTGACCGGCTGTTCGGCCGTAAGGCCGATGCGGATATTCGTCCGCTCGGTGGCCGGATTCGGAATCGGCGCCTCGATGAAATTCCGCTTCACAAAGCCGTTCACCTCAAACCGAAGGGTGTTGCCGCAGCGATCCGCGGAGACGCCCAGCAGGGGATCCACCGCGGTCTTCAGCTCCACCAGATTGGTGGGATAGCCGCAGTTGAAATCCACCGCGAACGTATCGATCTGATCCCCGAAACCTCGTGGCCGGACGCAGATAATAAACGGTACGGTCTGGCTGGGCATCAGGACAATCGGAAGCTGATCCGGCGGGATCGAGTAGATCAGATTTCCCAGAATGCGGGGACGCTGAAGCGCGAGCGGACGGTGCCCGTAGTTGCTCAGCAGGAACGTATCGCAATCCTCATGACCATAAATCAACGTCCCAAACTGCTTGGCGCGACCGAACCGGACGCCGATCGGGTCGGTGTCGTCGGCGGCGCGCACCGCCAGCGTAAAGCCGGAGATGGTATCCCGGATCGTTGACGCGTTGCCGACGGCGTCGGTGATCACGGCGTTGTAGATCATATCCTGATAGGGATCGCGCTGCCGCAGCTCAAGCGTCAGGTCTTTTGATGGAAGTCCGTCCGGGGTGATCACTACATCAAGATTGGTGCTGTCGATAAAGCGGATGGACTGCACGCCGGCGTTGCGGGCGTAGAGATCGGTGACGCTGATGGTATGCTGAAGCTGGCAGGGGACATCCGCGCGCGTCAGCACCGGCAGCATGGAATCGATGGCGCTCAGCAGCGGAAGAAGCGCAACCGGACGGACGGTGCAGCCGTTATCGACCCCGACCTCCACCGTGAAGACGGTATCGCCGATATGCTGATAGCAGATGGAGAACTCATGAACTCCCCCCGGCTCGATCTCCACCGGAAACTCCCCCTGCACGCGAAGCCCCGGCGGGTTGGCCCCAAGCCGCAGCCCGGCTATCGTCTGCGTAAACTCGCCATAATTTGTCAGGGTGATCTTCCGGCAGAACTCCATCCCATTCAACGACGCGAGCGTATCAAGAAGAATCGGTTGCGTCTGCCCGATAACCATCGCGACGGTGAAGCCCTTCACCTTGAAGTTGTAGAACCGGTCCAGCCCCGCCGAATCGACCGCCTGAAGACGGGCATAGCCATCCTGATAGGGATCATCGAGCTTGGCGAGGAAGTGGATGGAATCATCCCCATGCTTGTACGGATCGGTCTGGAGCGTAATGTTGCTGGAGCCCGAAAGCAGCCGAAGCGCCTCCATCCCGAAATCGTGGGTGCTGTCGTCGAACGCCGCACCGGCCATGCCGCCGCACGTATCGCGCCATCGGATATCCGGCTCCTTCTGGTCCTTATATAATGTATCGAACACCACTCCGCCGGGGTTGCCGTAGGAATTATAGGGGCCGTATCCATAGATATAAAGCCCGAACGGCGCGCGCGCGCGGATCACATGGGAGCCCGCCTGCACCTTGATCTGCGCGAAGCTGTAGCTGGTCTTGGCAACCCTGCTGAACGCCGAGGCGCTCACCGGCCCGCCATCCAGGTTCAGCGTCGCAATCCGCTCGGTCGGGATCACGATGTTGATGAAATGGTAGTTAAAATCCTTGGTGTCGATGCTGGAGAACCAGTAGATGGAATCAAACTGCTCCTGCCCCCAGTTGAGCATCATAAAGGGATCGCCGATGCTGTCGTTCGGCATCGAGATAAACCGCTCCACCACCGTCGAATGCTGGAACTGCGCCACCTGGATCGGGTTGTTCGATGTCACCAGCCGCGTATGATCCAGCGGAAGCTCTATCACCTCGCGCGCGTTCATCGTCCGATAATAGACGCTGTCCAGAAAGATATTGGTGCTGTCCTGCGCCGCCACGATCCTCACGATATTCGCGTCGTCCACCGTCTTCGGGATCTGATAGTGCGGGTCAAGGATTGTCCGGTGCGGCCAGCGCTCCACCGGCGCAAGCTGCTCCACCAGGTGATCGCGCCCCACCGCGTCATCGTACGGAACGTTTGCCCGTTGATGGCTGCCGTAGACAACCACCGGCTTGTCGCTCCTGACTTCGGTGCCGGTCAGATCCATCCCGGTTTTCCCGGCCGCCTGCGCAAAGTAGACCTGCCCGGCGTTCAGCCTCACGGTAAACGGCCCGATAATCCGTCGCGCCTTGATCGGCGTGCTTGGCGTAATCTGGACCACCGTGTTATCCTCGGTGGCGATAACCGCGAACTGCGATGGGAAATCGGAATTATGCGTGTAGATCGCCGTGGCGTCCGTGGCAAGCGTATTGGGATAGGAGAGGACGATATAGTGATTTCCGACCGCGTCGTTCGGAAGGCCCAGGAAGACATCGCTGCTCCAGCGCTGGGTGTTGACGCCGTAGAGGGTGATCTCGTCATCGGCCTGGACCAGAATGCTCGCTTTGCTGATCGAAGAGCTGTCGGTAAGGGGATCGGGGAGCGTAAGCTGCGTGGTATCCAGCTTGACTTCCGTGGCGACGTTCGGCGCGAGGTCGATCCCCTGCACGTTCCCCGTTCGCGTAAAGGTGAGGTTCACATGCGTCCGCTTCTCGCACGCCAGAATCAGCATAAAATTGGGGATCTTGTCATCCCCATTGGTATGAAGGAAGGCCACCCGGAATTCCTTCCCGCGATTATCGATTCTGTTTCTGGCCTGCTGGGCGCCGGCCCCCACCACTCCAAGAAGCAGGATAAGGGGCGTCAGCAGCAGGCGCAGCGTGGTATGGTTGAATCGCATCGCAAGCCTTTTCAAAATAAAACCGCTGAGATCGCACGAACATGCGGGAGATGTTTTCTCTGCCGCCCCGGAGAATTCGTTCCATTCGCCGGGATCGAGCGTTCCCTGGCGCATTTTCCCCGTATCGGTTCCAACGCATTACTTCCGGAAGGACCGCATAGTGAACGGTTGAACGATTCACTGATTGTCGAGCCATCGGGATTTCATTGCCTGATGCAACTTACAGGCCACCGCCGTTGCAACATCCATCAACCAACACCCCATCCCCCCCTTTTGTTACTCGCCGATCCACAATTCCGAAACCTGAGAGGCCGCGGCGGACGGATAAATGGACCATTCCGCCAAGCGCTCCAAAATGGCGTTTCAGCGGGGCAATTGCAATCCCGAATCTTCGAGAAGACAGTTCAGGCGGGAGAATCGGGACATCATCCCGTTTCCGCTCACCGATGACGGCGGCCCCTCCGTTCGTAACTTGTCGGGATATGCCGATTTCGAGAACTGTCGGGGACGTTTCTGTCGGAGACGTTTCTGTCGGAGACGTTTTGTACGGGGACGTTTGAAACGTCCCCCGACAAGTCCGACAATTGCGACAATCATTCAACAGCCTGATGACAACACGCATTACCGATCTCTTCGCCATCCGCTATCCCATCATCCAGGCCGGCATGGTCTGGTGCAGCGGCCACCGGCTTGCCTCGGCGGTCTCCAACAGCGGCGGGCTTGGCCTGATCGGCGCCGGGTCGATGAAGCCGGAACTGCTGGCCGAACATATCAGGGAATGCCGCCGGGAAACCGCTCATCCGTTCGGCGTCAACATCCCGCTGATCCGCGGCGATGTGGAACGGCTGATAGAGACGGCGCTGGATGAAGAGGTCGGCATCATCTTCACATCGGCTGGCAACCCGGCGCTCCATCTGGAGAAGATCAAACGCGCCGGCGCACTGGTGGTTCACGTCGTCGCATCGGTGCGGCACGCGCTGAAAGCGGAGTCGGTCGGGGTGGATGCCGTGGTGGCGGAGGGATTTGAGGCGGGGGGACATAACGGGCTTGATGAGATCACCACGCTCTGCCTTATCCCGCAGGTGGCGGACGCGGTCACGGTGCCGGTGATCGCCGCCGGCGGCATCGCCGATGGTCGCGGGATGGCCGCGGCCCTTGCCCTTGGCGCAAGCGGCGTACAGGTCGGAACGCGATTCGCGGCGACGGTGGAATCATCGGCTCATCAGAATTTCAAGAACGCCGTGGTGGCCGCCACCGATTCCGATACCATCCTGACGCTGAAGAGCCTTACCCCCGCCCGGCTGATCAAGAACCCGTTCGCGCTGGAAGCGCGCGCGGCGGAGATCGGCGGCGCATC
>JBDSJW010000214.1:0-6346 GCA_039917235.1 Kapaibacterium sp. (SeqCode)
GGAAAAGGCGGAGTGGTATCTTTCAGATCAGATAGCGTCGATCAAAGGGACGATTGCAAAGGGGCTGAACAGGAAACTGGCTCCAAACGTTGCAATGAGCGGCTCGATTACGGCAATCCGTCCCGGCGGGCTTTTTACGACCCCAACATCGTTCGTTGCGCGCATTGTGGCGGATGGCATGGTGCGGCTCGATGTTAAATAATCGGGTTCAAATAAATCGGGATTAAAAAAACGATTATGAATAATCAGGACTTAACTGACGAGGATCGCGAGGAAATACTTCGCCTGATACTCTCGGAGGCCGATGGAATTGATGTGCGGGGGGAACTGGGGAAGTATCCGCAGCCATCACGCAACCTTTTCCGTCGCGTTGTTCGCGAAGGTGGTCTGGTAACGTCAGGTGATCTCTCCAACGATTCCTCAGGCGAATCGCAATTCGTGGCTCCGGTGAAGCTGACACCGCGAGGACGGAGACGTCTTCAGGAATTGAACACGCCGCGCGAGGGGACGGAATAAGAGGATAGCTGGATTATCGGCCGTTAAGTACCTATGAGTAAGTTTCCTGATATGGATTCCAGCGCAAAAAGCCGTATTTGCTTGGCTCGGCAGATCGGAATATCAGATTACTTTCACGCAGGTACTTATCATTCAACAATATTATCGGGAATATCGGACATGAAATATACGCACCTCGGCAGGACGGGGCTTCAGGTCAGCAGGTTATGTCTGGGGACGATGAATTTCGGCCCGCAGACATCGGAACCGGACAGCTTTGCGATTATGGACAAGGCGGTTGAACAGGGGATCAATTTCTTCGATACCGCAAATGTCTATGGTTTTGAGATGGGAAGGGGAGTGACCGAGGAGATTATCGGCAGATGGCTGGCACAGGGAAATGGCCGTCGCGAGGGGATTGTGCTGGCAACGAAGCTCTATGGAAAAATGGGGGCGGGAGTAAACGACGGCAAGCTTTCCGCCTATCATATCCGGCGGGCATGCGAGGAGAGCCTGCGGCGGTTGCAGACCGATCACATCGATCTCTATCAGATGCACCATATCGACCGCGAGACGCCGTGGGAGGAGATCTGGCAGGCGATGGAGCAGTTGGTGCGCGAGGGGAAAATTCTCTATGTGGGAAGCAGTAATTTTGCCGCGTGGAATATCGCGCAGGCAAATGGCATTGCCCAGTCGCGTCATTTTATGGGGCTGGTTTCCGAGCAGAGCATTTATTCGCTCCGCAACCGGCATATCGAGCTGGAGGTAATTCCTGCATGCAGGGCGTTTGGGGTAGGCCTGCTCCCCTGGAGCCCGCTTGGTGGGGGAATCCTTGGCGGAGTGCTGAACAAGCCGGCAACCGGACGCAGGGCCAGCGAGCGGATACAGGAGTCGATCGAGAAGCTTCGTCCACAGATTGAGCAGTACGAGAAATTCTGTCAGGAGCTTGGTCATGCTCCCGCCGATGTTGCGCTTGCCTGGACGCTTCATAATCCCGTGGTTACCGCGCCGATCATCGGGCCGCGCACAATGGAGCAGCTTGAACAGAATATCGCATCGCTCGATATCGAGCTTTCACCCGACGCATTAAAGCGACTTGATGAAATCTGGCCCGGCCCAGGAAATCAGGCGCCGGAAGCGTATGCCTGGTAGACCTGAGACGTTTTTCGGCGGAAATTCTCTGGTTGAGAATAAATGCCTGAAACGGAATTGCGAGATATAGGAAAAAGCCCTTCATCATTATCGATAAAGGGCTTTTTCTTGTCTGAAAAACGATAGTCCAGCCTACAATCCTGAAATCCACTTCCCCCACTTGTCGGCATCGAATCCGTAATCGTGTCCGCTTATTGCCGTCAGAAAATCGTGTGCCGCTTCCCGTTCAAACTGATGATGTGCCTGGAGGTAGCCAAGAAGGAGATCACCGTTGCCATGGAGCAGGGGGGATGCAAGGTCGTGCGATATTCCGGTCGTCTTTAACGTGATAAGCGTCGGCATCAGAGCGAATGGGTTTGTGCCGGCAAGGATATGCCGGAGCGTGGGGACCGCCGGCTTCCAGTCCACGCGGCGTGGCATATATTCCACCAGATCCATAAGCGCGGTGCGTGCCGCCTCCCTGACGTTGCTGCTGGAATCCCGTTCCGCATCGGCCAGCAGATTCCAGGTGGAATCGTTAGCGGCGAAGTTGAGGAGAATGATCGTAGCCAGCGTTCGCCGTGCTTCGTTGCCGTCGTTTGCCAGCACATGCATGGCTGTGGCGCGATCCTGCTGGGTATTATGATCGCCAAGGAATTTCCACACCGATTCCACGAGCTTGATATCAGGATGAAGGCTGGCATTATGCTCGCGCTGAAAATTCATTGATGCCGTGGCCTCCGCAACCGCCCTATCATGATGTCCCGAAAGAATATAATGATACGTCTCAACCGCGATATCCAGTGATGCGCGCTTCGATTGCGGAATCGTGACCAGATCGTCCCAATCGGAAGGAATTGTTACGGTGCCGGTCGGTGAGGGAAGATATTGAACCCGGTCGCTGAATTCCGGCTCCACCACGGTGACAACCCAGTACACCGAATCATTTTCCATATACCCGTTAACGGCCGCATCGGGGAATCGGAACTGACTCTTTAATATGGCGGCGCACGCATGCGCCCCGTTTCCCGGAGATGACGCATAGATGGCGTTCCAGAGCTTCTGGGGCGGCCACGATCGCAACCCGATAAACTCCAGCGGGCCAGATGGAGTGGAAATTAGCTGGGCATGCAGGCCAGGAACGCCAGCGAAGCTCATCAGGATCAGCGTGAATAATATTCTGTTCATAGCATGTTGAATTACTTTGAATATTCAGACTGTTCAACAATGATCAGCCGCACGGCGGCCGAATCTGAGCGAATGATGAAGGTCGAGGAAGCGGATGACGTTGTTTAACAGTCTGTCATGGCATCCCGGTCGCCATACCGATTGATAACGATTCAATCGCCCGATAATAGTCATGTGGGGCTGTACAATCAATGCGGATGCGTAGATTGGCGCAATCCGCCCCGGCATTCATGCCGCATTAAGTTTTTTCGCCGTCGGCAATGAACGCCTCCGGCGGTTGCCTCAAGGCTCATTTCCCCGGTTCAATCCTTCATTCAATCGAGGTCCATGCGATGAGAATGTTCCTTCTGCTTGCCACGCTGCTGTTTCTGGAGTTCCTTCCCGCTTATTCCACAACCTGGCCCGTTGGCCCCACGCGAACCTATACCGCGCCAAGCAAGGTCTCCGCGCTTGTGCAGAACGGTGATACGGTGGCAATCGACGCGGGCGTGTATGCGCTGGATGTTACCCGCTGGACCGCCAGCAATCTCGTGCTGAGGGGGATCGGTGGCTACGCACATCTGAATGCGGGAAAAACCAGTTTCGGCGGAAAGGCCATCTGGGTGATATCGGGGAATAATACAACCGTGGAGTCGGTCGAATTTTCGGATTGTTCATGCCCGGATCATAATGGTGCCGGTATCAGGCAGGAGGGGAATAATCTGACCGTTCGCGGTTGCTATTTTCATGATAATGAAGATGGAATTCTGGGAGGAGGGGATGCCACCAGCTCTCTGGTGATCGAACATTCTGAGTTCAGCCATAATGGCTTTGGCGATGGATATTCGCATAATCTCTATATCGGCAATATCTACAGTCTGACATTCCAGTTCAATTATTCGCATGGCGCGGTGATCGGCCATGAATTGAAGAGCCGTGCCTACCGGAATTATATCCTCTATAATCGCATCTCCAACGAGGCGACCGGGACGGCAAGCCGTGAAATCGATCTTCCGAATGGCGGAACCGCGATTATCATCGGCAATGAGATTCAGCAGGGGCCGCAGGGGGCAAATTCCGGAATTATAGGATATGGGCTTGAGGGGCTGAGCAATCCCACGCCTCACCGGCTGACGCTTGTGTACAATACAATCGTGAATGAAAAAGGAAGCGGAACATTTGTCGCCGTCCAGGAGGGCTCGGAATTCTTCAAATCGTTGGGGAATGTTTTCGCGGGGCCGGGGAGTCTGTTGTCAGGATCCGCATACGGCCTTGATACGGTGGGCAACCTGGCACTGAGCGTATCGGCCTCCGGGTTCGTTGATGCATCCAATTATGATTATCACCTTACCTCATCCTCTCCCCTTATCGATAAGGGGACCGATCCGGGTTCCGAGGGGACATATTCGCTTGCACCGGCCAGTGAATATCTTCATCCGGCATCGGGAGGGAGCAGGGTGCTTAACGGGGGGATGGATATCGGCGCGCACGAATATCATGGGGCGGCAGGGGTTGCCGTGCGTGCGGCCGATGCGGTTGTTATCGATATCAGGCCAAATCCTTTTTCCTCGAACGCCATTATTTCATTTCCCGTTGTATCGGAATATTCGCTGCTGATTATTTCCGATGCAATGGGGAATGATATTAGAAAGATCTCCCTGAAGGAAACCGGGAGCGCGCTTATCTCCCGCGATGGATTGCCCGCCGGCATTTATTTCGGGAGAATTATCGGTGGTGGCGGGAATATCGTTGGCATGGCGCGGTTTGTCATCGAATAAGTTGAACTGCCATCTCCGGCCGTTATTCGCGATCGGAGATGGCATGTGCTTGTTGCTACTGCACAATCAATCGATCCGACACCTGTTCTTCCCGATCCGATCGGAGTACCACCACGTATGCTCCCGGCGTCACATCCCCAAGCTCCAGGGTGACCAGATGGGCTCCGGTGCCGGACGTTGTGGCGGGCATCAGCTCGCGTATAAATTCCCCGCGAATCCCGTACAGTGCCGCCCTGATCATCCTCTGGTTTTCCAATGTATAGCGCATTGCAACGGAGCCGTGCGCGGGGTTGGGGGAGATGCTCAGGCCGCTCAGCGCCCCGGAAATCCGCTTGCAGTAGTTCGAGAGGAGCGGCACCCCCGTCATCCGGCTGCATGCTTCGCCGGGGGGGAGGTTGCATTCCACCACATCGGCAATGACGGTCAGTTCCTTCTGAAGCGAGATGCGATAGCGTGCCGGAAGGGCCGCCACGAACTCCGGCGTGGGATAGTACCAGAGGATGACATCGGCTCCGCGGGCGTTCCCGTTTCCATCGACCGGCTTCGCTCCAAGCCTTATGTGTACCGGCACCAGGATGCGCGCGGGGCTGGCCTGATCTCCATCATCCATCGCGCCGTCATTATTGTTCGTGAAGGTCCGTTCCAGCGCGTTGACCATGGAGCTGATGGATCGTTTTGCCGAGTCCATGATCGGCGATCGATTAAATGAGCTGAGGGCGACCGTGTTATTGTGTTCCCCCTTCGCAAAGGAGTTCAGCACGATGATCGGGGCTATGCGCGAATAATCATTCACCTTGGTCCACCCGTACTTCTTCGTGATGACGCCGGACGTGTCGATTGCAAGGCGCATCCTGACGATTCCCGTCCGCTGCATGGTGTCCATGCCCATCCGCGCGAACTCCGCGCGATCCTGCGCCGTCGCGATGGTGTAGTACTCCTCGCCGGCCGTCTGTATCTCTCCGCCGGCAAATGTGACGCCGAGAGGTTTCAGTTCATCATTGCTCAGTTCAAGCATGGGAAGCGTCGAAATCGCCGGGTGTGGCGGGGTGATATCCATCATCCCATCTGGTTTCTCCCGCATGGCGTTTGCCATCCGTGGCCCCCGGGTATGGACAATTGCATTCAATCCGGCCCGCGCGATAATGGGCTCTCTGCGGGGTGTCGGCGCATGTTCGGTTACTATGGCATTTGTCTTCCCGATCTCCCGCGACGATGTTTTCATATCGGGAAGCGCCGCCGGGCGTGGAGTGTCGGTACTGCTGGTCGTGTCACCATGGGGAGCAATGGATGTGATATTCCGCTCCGGCCCGGCCATCGGCAGAAGCCAGAATCCGGTGAGTGCGATGGCAACCGCCCCCCCGATCCACCACGCCGCGCGTGTTGATGGGAACCAATGCGGCACGGGCGCCGGTTCCGGCAGTACGCGTTCGATCAGCGATTGCACCTCCTCCTCCGTAAACGAGGCCGCCGGCGGCGTCTCCCGGAGAAGCTCGAACAACTGGCTGTAGGTCCGTTCCGATCCGTTCATCGATGTATCCCGATTTCAGTGCCTAGTTCGGTTTGAATCGTCGCCAGGACGGGGGCTTCCATATGATCGATGCTCCCGCCATGCGCAATGGTGTCCGGCGCCGGAGCCTCCACCCCCATCATCGTTGCCAGCCGTTTCCGTCCACGTGCCAGCCGCACGCGCACCGCCACCAGCGTTCCCCCCTGAATATCCCGCACTTCAGCGGTTGAGAAGCCGGCCAGCTCGAAGAGGAGTACCGCCTCCCGCT
>JBDSJW010000215.1:0-9451 GCA_039917235.1 Kapaibacterium sp. (SeqCode)
GACGGAGTTGAAGGCATCCTTCAGAGCTCCCAGCCCAGCCTTGGCAACATCCAGCCCCGCGGTAAGAGCTGCACCCCCAACCGCTCCACCGATCAACGATCCGAGATTGACGCCGCCCCCGCTGCTCGCTTCTCCGCCAGCACTGGATAGCTGCCCCTTCGTCTTATTGATAGCAGCTTCCGCACCGCTGGCATCGACCGCGAGCTTCGCCGGCTTTACCAGCGTATCGTGGAGCTTCTGCGCCTCTACGGCCGCCCGTGCCAACTCCTTCTCCGCACCGCTGGCATCGATATGCATGGCGATCGGCTTGCCGAGCGTGGCGGTAACGCGCGATACATCCTCGCTGATGCGGCGAGCAGCGGCATCGGCGGAGGACGTATCGATCGTCCACTTCGTTATGAGGGTATCGGCCATTGGCTCGTTGTGGGGAAGGATGAGGAGCCGTCGATTGAACGGCTCCCCGCGGTCATTGGCTCAGGGAGACTTGATGTGCATAGGCGCGCACCAACTCATCCCATGTCCAGGTATCGTAGTAGTGGCGGGCCTTGGCGGCGTCCTGTTGGGCCACTGCCATACAGAGACGGTATTCGTATTCGCTATCCGGGATGATGCGGCGCTCAGCGCGTTGCGCCGCCTCACGGTCCGCCTTCTCTCTGGCCGTGCGCTCCTCTCGCGATTCGCACGAATCGACGATCGGAGGATCAAAGCAGGGCCACTCGAAATAGAAGTCAGCAGCTTCCTCAGCCGAGCCCCATACGTTCGCCACGAAACCAGGCCACGGCGTCCTTGATCGCTGTATAGTCCTCCTGCCCCTGCCAGAACGGGCTATCGATCGCGCTTCGGATCATGGCTTGAACCTCCTGCGGGAGATCGCGGTCATCAATGATGATGCGGATCGCGGTCATGTTGAACGTGAATTCGAGCTCCTCGCGGTCTTCGTTGATCGACATCTTATCGAGGATCTCATCGATGTTGTCGGAATAGAACTTGTTCCGCTCCCCATCGTCCTTGATCGACGACATCTGGAGGATCGTCTTCGTCTCCTTTGTCAGCTCCGCATTGTCCCGATTCAGCTTCCGCACCAGTGCTGAAAACTCCTTGTGAACCGGGATGCTGACGCGCTGACGAATCGGCGTGGCAATCACACTGCCATCGGCGCGATTGAGCGTGATCACGGTGATAGGCTGCTTCGCGGGCGTGGCGGGTTCGCTCGCGACCACATCATTGTTGGTTGGTGTCATAGTTCTCTATCTGCGTTGTGGGTTATGGAATACGGAGGCGGGCCGAAGCCCGCCACGGTCATTACATCGTCGGGAGATCCTTACGCTGTCGGGAGAGCAAGGAAATCCACTTTGCCGAGGCTGCTGATTGCGATGATCTTATCGGCACCGGGCTGTGTCACCTTGCTCGAACTGAAGAGCGTTTTCGTGACGGTCGTAGCAGCAGGAGCCGCCACGCTGTGCAGGATGATCGTCGGGCGAGACTCCTTGGAATCCTCGGTCGAGAATGAACCGCTCGTGGGGTCAACCTCAGCCACCCCATACGTTACCTTCACGTCAGTACTCTTGCCGTGGTATCCAATCCATCCGATATGAACGTCAGAGCTACCAGCGGATGGCGTTGATCCATCCTCATATTTACTCGCCGCGCCGGTTGTCGAGGCGAGGACGCGGTAGGTCTCCAGGAACGTCTCCAGCGAGGCCGTATCCTCGTCCTGGTCGATCGTGATATCGAAGCCGCCATCGTTGCGGCGCTTCATATCGCCCTTGTAAATCTGATTGAGCGAGTGCTCCTTCGTCGTGAACACGTTGCCCGCGATGATGAAGAACTCGAAGAGGTTTGAACCTCCCTTGCGCTGACCCATTGGTTGTTACTCCTGTTCGTTGTGGAATCTGAAACGGCCGACGAGGATCACTCCACTACGGCGTCGATAGCGAAGGCGTCATAGCCCTTGTCGTAGAGCGGCGCGCATGTGTCCACGGAGATCGTGAACCATTCGCTATTTGCGTCCTGAAACTCCTTCCCATCCAACGCCGAGCGGAGCGGGAGATAGAGATCGTGATACCCCTTCATCACATCAGTCGGGTTGGCTCTGGCACGGAGGTAGATCGTGTAGCGATCGATGAACCCACCGCCGTTGCTCTGACGCTTCTGCTTTGGTTCGGCAAGAGACAGTGTGATAAACGCGGCAACATCGCTGGCGAGCGCCGTGCGGCCGAGGAATTCATCGAGCGACTTCCCGAATCCGGTTTCGACCTGAGCGCCGGGAAGCGTCGTCAGGATCACCCCCTCGATAATTTGATAAGCGCTCATCGATCCTCCTGAAGAACGACGCCGTGTGATCGCGCGCTCAATCCGAGTTGCTGTTTCCCGATCGCGAGGAGCTCGCGGCGTTCGGCCTGCCCTGGTTGTGTGCCCGGGCGTGCAAGGCCGACGAAGTCTCTCCCCTTCTCCGCGTTGAACTTGGCGCGTTCGGCATATTTCGGGTCCTTGAACCCGATGATAAACGTAATGTTCAGCTCACCACCAGAGCGTGTGACGTTGACGGTCACTACCCTCATCGATGCGAACATCTGACCGGAGAGCCGCATGAAGTTGGGCATCTCGGTAGCTGCGAATGCCGTGCGACGGCCGCTGCTAAGCCTTGCCTTGCCGGAGAGGATCTTCCGCTTCCGCACATCATATTTCTCGGAGTAGCGATCGAACGCCTTGCCGTTCACGTCGATACCCCGGTTCGTGCGCTCCCGGCATAGATCAATCGCCCGCGCCGCCATCACCCGGCCGATCCGCTGAAGGACATCGGGCGGGAACGCCTGATCCTTCACGTTGTTGTAGATCACGCTGATCTGCTTCTCAGGTCCGTCAGCCATCGGTCGGCACCTCCCACACAATCGGCGGCATGTAGGGATCAAGAGCATCCGCGACCCCATCAACACCAAACTCCATCTGTCGCTTGAAACTCTCGTAGCACATCATATGAAGCGGTCCCCCGAGAGCCCCGGTGGACTTCAGATCGTGCTCGATGACATGCCACGCGGATTCGAAATGACAATGCAGAAGCTCGTGAACCACGGTGTGGCGCTGTTCCGCTTCGCTGGTGGTGCGGAAGTCATCCGCCACGCGGATATAAGCCACCTTGCGCCCCTTCAGGCCCCACATATCACCGGCAGAGTTTTCCCCACACGCGTCCCTCTTAACGATGATCGTCCAATCCCTCAACATGAGGCGATCGGCGATCGTCCGCATGTACTCATCGAGGATCTTATACTCTGCTTCCGTCATCATAGCCGTACCCTCACTGTCGTTGCTGGCATCGCGCCGGTATGGCGTAGCAGGCTGTAGAAGCGGCTGCGCTCCTCCGCGTAGGCCCGAGCGTACTGCTTCCGCTTCGTGTCGTTGAGATCACCGGCTGCCCCGGGGAATCGCGTGTAGATCAGTTCAAGCTGCTTGTAGGCAATCGCCTGCTGAAGTTCACCCACGTGATCCTCGTGTTGAGGATCATCACTCGCCGTCGCCAGCGCGTCGATGATCGCCATGTCCTTTGCGTTGTCGGGGTTCAGCCTCAGCTCACGCCCAAGGTCGCGGAGCACCATCATCGACGCGGACGGCAGATAGATCTGCTCGATCGTGGAAACAGCCGGGAATGCCGGTAGCGTATCAGCCAGGAAGGCTTCCTCGCCAGGATAATGGAGCATTCGATCGGGTTTGATATCAGACCAGGCCATCGTTATTCGTGTAATTGTCGAAGGGCGGGACGGGCGAGGGCTATGACAACCCGCCATGCTGCGGTATGGCCCCGTCCCGCCGATCGTTGCGTGGCCGGATGCTATCCGGCTTTCTTCTTACCCTTGCCAACCACCTCGGTGGTCGCCTCGGAATCATCGTCAGAGATCGCCTCTGGAGTGTCTACCTCAGGGTATCCCTCCTTGCGGGCGTATCCCTCCCAGACGCCGTCCGCCTCGAAGGTTTGGCCGGTCTCGGGGTTATGGAACCACGGTGCCATTATGTTATCCTGTCGTTGTGAGTGTTGCTGTTGCGATCAATCGTAACCGGCATAGCCCGGTTTACTCGTAGCTGCCCTTGTTCACCGTGCCGAGCGACATGAATTCACCGCGGAGAAGCTTCCCGCCATACACATACAATCCCTTCATGCCCTGCGCGAAATCGTTCTGAAGCGGTACGATCTGGAACTTCTCAATCGCGCTGGCATAGGTAATCATCTTCTCGCCCGCCATCACCTTGAACTTGGCGCCGGAAGTATTCGGGATGTTCGAGCTGACATAGACGGTCTTGAATCCCGCGACGTTCTGCATAACCATGCCATCCGGCATGTCGAGCTGCCCCTGCACGGCCGCATCGCCAAGCGCCGTCTGGCGATTGCCGAGTTCGATATCAAGCATCGTCCCCATCCACGACGGGATCACCACGTTCGCGTTGGTTCGGGGGGCCTTCGCATCAATGAGGCGTTCCATCAGGATGTTGAGGAAGATGGTCGGCTTTATCTCACCGGAGCCCAGCCCGACCACGATCGGCGTGGTATCGTTGCCATAGGTGTTGGCGCTGGCAATCTGCGAGTACTTTGACGCCACGAACTGATCGATGATATCCCCGATTGCGTAGGCGATACGCTTGGAGCCCTGATCGATCAAGTTCAGCACCGAAAACTGCTGCGAAACATCAGGGATTTTCGCGAGCACCTTCTTCAACTGATCAATCGTGAAGGACTTTTCGTTGTCGGTCAACTCCGTCCAATCCGTATCATCCCACGTGCCCGTATAATCGGTCACGGATACGTCGGAGAGATAGAACGACTTCACCGTGCCGCCGGATTTCGCCTCGCCTTCGTAATCGTTATTGGTGAACGCCGCCTTGTAAATCAGCGTCTTGTCGAGATAGCCGAGAACACGAGCCGACCAGATAGTCGGGTCGCTAAGTGAGATAGCCATTGCTGTAGCCTAATTTTTCGTTGTGGGTATCGATCGCGTCACGATCAGCGCACAGCCAGCGGAGAGGATATCAGCGCTGAGGCTGATTCCCGGATCGCTGCTGTTCAAGCAGCTTATCGAACGCGCTATTGATGGTCTTCGGATCGCCGGTCGCCTTCGCAGTTTCAAGGTCGATCGTAATTCCCGCCGCCGAGGCGGGCTTCTGGGAGCCGACCGAGGGCGTCGATGTTCCGGCACCTGGGATGAGATCGGCCCCGTAGAAGCGCTTGTAGGCAGCCAAGAGCGATGGCAGGGGGAGGCCCTTAACAAGCTCGCGGTCTGCTTCCTGAAACTGCGACTCAATCGAGCTTCGGAAATCGGTCAACTCTTTCTTGGTCGAGATCAACTCGGAGTTGGCTGTTTCTACCTGCGCCTTGAGCGTATCACGCTCGGTTGCGACCGTTGTCAGTTCGGAACTGGCTTCATCATAGAGCGCCTTAAAATTGCCAGCCTGCTCGCGTTCCTGCTTCAGCGCCTCGCGCCGCTTCCGGTCTGCGTTGCGAGCTTCGGAGGTTTTCGAGCGCTCTTCCTCCAAAGCCTTCTCCAGATCAATCTCACGGGAGCTCTTCTGCGGCGCCTCCGGCTCAACCGGGGGCGTCTGGGTAGCCTTCTCCGGCTCAACCGGAGAATCGGCGGGAGTCCCCTCCACCGATGGTTTCAGTGCCGGATCAACCGGCTGTGTATTCTCTGGCATTGTAGGTATTGATTACGCCGATCCTGGCACCTGCGCTGCTTGCGCGGCCTGTTCGGTTGAGAGATTTTCTACAGCTTTTGTTGGCTCCACCTGCGGGAGTTGCTTCGCAGTCTGAACCCCAACATCCTTGTTGAGCGGTGCGCCGCCGATGGCGCCGAGAACGACGCGGATAGGATCAACGAGCTTCTGATTCGCCTCGATCATGGCGATCGCAGCCTCATTGCTGATCGCATAATCCACCCCCATCTCCAGCTTGACATATTGACTCGGCGTCATGACGCCGGCAAGCAACCGGCGGGTATTCATCTCCCACCGTTTTGAGGGATCATCGAGGATCTGCTCATCAGCGAAGTCAGTACTCACCGGAACCGCTGTCGGGAGCTTTGATGCGCCCATCCGTCCGGGACCGTCAGTGTTGTACACCGTGATTGTTAGATCGCTGAATCGCTGTTCAAACGGAGCGAGGAGGGCAATGTCAGCGCGCCGGCGCTCCAGTAACTCGGCGCGCTCCAGTGCCCGCGCAAGGCCCGACGCTGGCGTTGCGCCTTGATCGCTCGCGATCGAGTCCGGGATACCCTCACCGCGCATCAACTCGCGCGCACGGCTCTTCCGGGTCTGCGCGATGTTGATATGCTGCCCGACGGCGGCGACATGATCGAGCGTGGGAGGCACCGTGCCGCCCTCTCCCGGAGCCTGCACGCCATCGACCGCCGTCATGCGGCCGAACCCGAGGCGCGCGCCGCCCTTGTCGCTGAAGCCCATATTCACTGCCACCCACTGCCCCCAACTCTCCAGCACCGCCGAACAGTCCTCGGCGAAGCGGAGCATATTGCAGGCGAGCACACCTTCCACGAGCGAGAACAGTCCACCGCCGAACGTATCATCGTTGTTCGGCTCCACGAGCCGCAGCAGTTCGTAGGGCACGCGACCGTAGGGGTTCACAATCTCACTAACCATCTGTTCCGTTGCGGGGGCCATGAACAGACGCCGATTCCCGCGATAGTCCTCCTCCCAATAAGCCTGATCATTCCAGACCTGGAAGACCGTCTCCGGGTTCCCCTTCTCATCGTATCGCCGTGTCGGGATGACGACCATCGTCAACACGTCGCCGTTGTCATCCGTCTCGTACCGGAACATGTCCGGCGGGATGATCGCAACTCGCCATCCGCCCCGAGCGTCGATATAAGGCCGAACTGCTACACCGCTACAGAGCTTCGCGTATCGATACGCGGACTGAAGGCGCCCATCGGCGCCCATCGCTTTGTAGACATCCCGCAGGGTCGTGGTAATCGAATCGTTCACCGATCCCGAACCGCCCCACGTCCGCGTCGGAGCGTCGGAATAAGCATCACAGAGGTTATCCACCACCTTCGGCACGAACGAATCTATCGGCAGTTTGTGGGCATGAATCACCAGTGGATCATCCGGCGATTCGGTCGCGAAGACACCGCTGAGATAGTAGTAGAGCAGCCGGCGACGATTGCGGATGTCGTACCGATCAGCATCATAGAACGTGGTCAGCGCGGCGTAGTAACACAGCTCCTCCAGATGATGGATTGATCCCCACCTTCGATGTGCGCCCCAGATCGATGAAACCTCGACCACGAGTGCATCGAACCAGTACCGCCGTTCAGGCATGGCACCGACGCGGGCATCGAGATCAATTGTGGCTCCGAAATCCGTGTGCTGCATTACGTCTGCTTAACCGTTGTCTCGTTGATATGGATCGGATACTCAGTGTAGGGGAAGTAGGACAGCGCGTCAACCGGGTCCTTGAACGCAACATCCTCCAGTTCCATCCCGTTCTCCTTCCACCGAAGCTGTTTGAACGCCGTAATCCCTTGGGGACATGTGTCCGGGTTGATCACCAGATGAATTTTCTTATCGGCTGATCGCCATCTCGAATTCGTTGCGGCAATGCGATCCTTTACGCGCCGTGTGCGCCTCACCTTCTCATCCTCCACCTTCCAAGGGCCGGCGGCTCGAAGGATCGTTTTCATTGTCTGATAGTCCGATCGTGCCGTCGTACTGTTGCGGGCCTTGTCACCCCCCGTCGCATCGCCGCGGATTCTGATTGTGCCCTTGAATCCTCTGGCGGCCAGCCAGTCGCACACGATCTCCGTTTGTGTGTCGGTGTGCGTGCCGGGGTTGATGAACTCCTGCACGACCACATCGAGCCACCGTGCTTCGACGAGCCGCCGCTGGCAGATGAACCAGCTCATCGGGCGACTCTCACTGGCGTTGAAATCACACGTCAGCGTGAGATCAACGTGAGGATCGAACGCGAGCCGGAGGAGATTCCCTGCGGGGTACTGCTCCGGTTTGAACGCATAGAAGGCGCGCATACCACCCGTCGCAACTACCTTCCCCAGGACCTCGCGCTTGTATGTCAGGCGGTCATATCGACGCTTCATGCGCTCGATGTAGCCAGCCGGAAGGTTGCGCCGGTTCTCGTGGCTCGGCACCTCAAAGACGCGCGCGCCGTCAACCCCTTCCCATCGCTGAACCTGATAGGGATCACTCGGCGGATTCCCTACGGCGAACACTTTCTGCGTCTTCCCCGCCCGCTTCGTGGCCTTCCCTCGAAGGCCACCGATATAGACATCGAGCGCACCCGCCTTCAGCTCTCCGAACTCATCGATCGCCACACTGTCCAACTCGATGCCGCGGTGCTTCGCGTAGTTGTCGCTGCCATCCAAGAGCGTGTATGAACCCCACCGCCACGTAACGATCTTCACATTCCGCAGCTTTTGATAAGTCGTCACCTTCCATTTTTTCGGGGCTGCGCCAAACACGTAATCGCGACCTTCCACCAGCCCGATCATCGCCCACGCCTCCAGCACGCCGGGGAGCGTGGAATTGTTGAGCGTATCCACAACCGGCGCCGTCAAGAGGTTGACCGATCCGGGTAGAGAAGCCATCTCGTAGGAGAAGAGGCCAAGCGCAATACTCTTACCGGCTCCTCGCCCGCCGATCACCACCACCATATCCCAGAGGTCATCCGAGAGCCCGGAGAGTGCATCGAACTGCGAGGGATTCAGCTCTATATCAAGGAACTCGCTACTCTCCATCGTCGCCGTCCTCCGGTGCCGGCTCCTCGGGAGCACGGTGGTAACGGATCGTCTTCGGCTGCGGCACGCTCTCCTCCTCGTCATCTCCTGCGTCGCCATCCAACATGCCGAGATGTTCGGCGAGGAGTTTCAGCGCGGCGATCTTACTGTGGAGTTTGAGCCGGGTTCGCGTCGTACTGATCTCTCCGGCATCCGTCGTCATCGTCGTCGTAACCGAGGATATCTCGCTGATCGTCGCTGCGCTCTCGTCGCTGATCGTGCTGCTATCCCGGAGCGTCGTGCCGCCCTCTCCCCACTCAATCAACTGACGGATATCGGAGAATCCGAGCCGGGCGAGCTCGCGGACCACATCATCGGCCTTCACCTGGACTCGTTTCAAGCGCCCTTTCTGAAGCTCGGTGATGCGCTTTTGAACTGAAGTTTTCTGAAGTAGTTGATAGCCGATCTGCTCGGCAGTTTTCGCACTGTATCCGGCCCGGATCGCGGCGGCGGTCGCGTTGAGACGGACTGTGTACTCAGTGCAGAACCTCGCCTGCTTCGCCGTGAGGGCGCGATCGGTTGCCACATTGCATTACCGCTGCTTGTTATAGTTGCGCGCACTGACCAGGAGCATCCCGGTAAGGAGGACCAGTGTCGCACAGATCGTGATCGTTATTTGAACTGTTTCGGTCATCATGTAATCCCGTTGAAGCCCTCCGAGC
>JBDSJW010000216.1:0-6670 GCA_039917235.1 Kapaibacterium sp. (SeqCode)
CCGCGATACGCTTTTTTAAAGCAAACTGATCCTCGACATGTTCGAACCCTTTCAGGAAGGAAAAGACGAAGCCGTCCGGCCCTTCCCGTGTTCTCTCATAATGTTCCAAGATCGCCCGCGCCTTTTCCGGCACCTTCAGCGAGACGGGCTTGTTGTTCTTGTTCATGACATAGTGCAACCGCCCGTCCCGGAAGTCACGCCAGCGCAGTTGCAGGACGTCGCCCGCCCTGATCCCGGCGAAGTAAAACGACAGCAGCCACAAGTCCCGCGCTTCAGCATAGGACGGGTTGGATAATGCCGCCTCTTCGAGCTTCGTGACCGCCGCCGCCGTCAACCCCACTTTCTGCGACTCCGGCACTCTGATCTGAATCTTATCTTTGCCGAAGGGGAAGAATCTCCTGTCCAACACCCCTTCCCGGATGGATTGGCTGAAGATCGACTGGATGGTGACGAGGTAGTTTGCAACCGTGCAATCGTTTACGCCCCGCTGGGCCTTCAGGTAGACTTTGAATTGCGTCAGAAGCCCCACATCGATCTTCTGGAACGGCACGTCTGTTCCGTTGAACATGCCTTGACAGGGAGGGTGCCTGAGCGATGTTGTCCTTAAGGGCTGTTCGTCGCATACGGCCACCGTGCCAAGGGTGAACGCCTTGAAGACCCGTATCTGCGTCCCTCTCGAATGCCAGCTATTGTAGCGGCCTTCATCTTTTAGACGTTGCAGGAAAAGATCGGCTCGCGCAAAAAACATCATATCGGCAGCCGGCCTGAGACGGCGTTTGATCCCGTCTGAGGATATATCTTTCTGCTGCGTGTCAAGCTCCAGCACCGTGTCGGTGCTTTCGGCCAGCTTCTTTATGATGAAGTTGTTGAGCCGTGTGGCGTTCGGGTGGGATCGTCTCACGCGCTGGGCTTTCGCATCCCAATCTCTTTCCAACACGCTATAGCCGAGATGGATATATGACGCCTTCCGATCCTTGGTGATCCGCAGCGCCAGCGGATAGGACTCGTCCTTGTTTTGTTTCTTGCGGAGAACGATCTTGACAGTTGCCATCGCTCAAGAGATTTATATGTTCTGACGGCGGCGGTTTTGGTACAACATAGGTACAGCAAATCGCCGTTTGACCTGCCTTCTTGTGGACGGATATACCTATAAAACCGTGTAAAAGCGACAAATAAAGGCATTTAGAGACAGGTGAAACCAAGTCCCGCAAAAGTATGAACTATCCCCACACCACGGGACGTTTAACAAGCCGTAACCACTCCAGGCGCCCAATTGCCGTTACCTTCGCATTTCGTAAGTTGCGCGGTCAATCTTCATTCCCTATCTCCAATGCGAGCAATCATTCCCGTGGCGGGCGTCGGCAGCAGGCTCCGCCCACATACATATACTCTCCCGAAAGTCCTTCTCAACGTCGCCGGAAAGCCTATCCTGGGTCATATCCTCGATAAACTTCTTGAGGAGGGAATCACCTCCGCCACGATCATCGTGGGCTACATGGGGGAGATGGTGGAGGAGTACGTCAGGGCCAACTACAGCTTCGATGTGGAGTTTGTGCAGCAGCCGGTGCGTGAGGGGCTTGGGCATTCCATCTATCTGGCGAAGCATGTCCTTGGCGATGATCCCGTACTGATTATTCTCGGCGATACGATCTTCGATGTCGATCTCCGCCCGGTTCTCAACGGCGATTACTCCTCGCTCGGCGTTCATCATGTCGAGGACGCGCGCCGGTTCGGCGTGGTGGAGATGGAGGGGGATGTTGTGAGCCACCTTGTGGAGAAGCCCGATGTTCCGCCGACCAACCTGGCGATCGTCGGGCTTTACTTCATCAAGCATCCCGCGCTGCTGGGGGAATGCCTGACGGAGCTTGTGGATGGGGACCACCGTACCCGCGGGGAGTACCAGCTTACCGACGCGCTTCAGATGATGATCGATCGCGGCGAGAAGTTCACCACGTTCAACGTGGAGGGATGGTATGACTGCGGCAAGCCGGAAACCCTTCTGGAGACCAATCGCCACCTTCTCGATAAGGAACTGGGGCAGCCGCCGGTGATTCCCGGCGTGGTGGTCAATCCTCCCGTTCATATCTCTCCCACCGCGCGGATCACCAACGCCATCATCGGCCCGTATGCCACGATTGCCGACGGTGCTGTTATCTCGGACGCGGTGATCGCCGATTCGATCGTCGGGGCCAATGCGTCGGTGCGGCAGACGATGCTCCGTGAGTCGATTATCGGGAACGACGCGATCGTGAGGGGGACCTATAACCGCATCAACGCCGGCGCCAGCTCGGAGCTGGCGCTGGGGTAGATTCCTCCGCGCGCGGGGGCGGAACCGACCGTTGGAACCAATCATTTCGTACACTTCATAAACTCTAGCACATGTCATATCTCTTCACGTCCGAGTCAGTCTCCGAAGGGCATCCCGATAAGGTGTCGGATCAGATTTCCGATGCGATCCTCGACTCCATCCTGTCAAAGGATCCGAACGCCCGCGTTGCATGCGAGACGTTTGTGACCACGGGGCTTGTCGTGATCGGCGGCGAGATCACGACGAAGACCTACGTGGACTTCGCCGAGGTTGCGCGCGAGACGATTCGGCAGATCGGTTACACCCGTCCGGAGCTTCGCTTCGACTGCGATTCCTGCGGCGTCCTCAATGCCGTCCACTCGCAGTCGCCCGATATCTCCCAGGGGGTGGATACCGGCGGCGCCGGCGATCAGGGGATGATGTTCGGCTATGCGTCCGATGAGACGCCGGAGTATATGCCGATGCCGCTGATGTTCGCGCATCGCCTGATGCAGCGGCTTGCGGAGGTGCGGAAGATGCCGAACTCCCCCATGCGCTATCTCCGTCCCGACTCCAAGAGCCAGGTGACGATCGAGTATGATGAGGATGGCCGCCCGCTCCGCGTTGATACGATCGTGGTCTCCACGCAGCACGATCCGTTCAAGGATTCGGAGACGATGCAGAAGAAGATCAAGAAGGATCTGATGGAGCATGTGGTGAAGCAGGCGATCCCCGAGGAGATGCTCGGCAAGAATAATTTCACCTTCCATGTGAACCCGACCGGCGCGTTTGAGATCGGCGGACCGCACGGCGATACCGGGCTGACCGGCAGGAAGATCATCGTGGATACCTACGGCGGCAAGGCCCCGCACGGCGGCGGCGCATTCTCCGGCAAGGACCCGTCCAAGGTGGACCGCTCGGCAGCATACGCCACGCGCCATCTTGCGAAGAACGTTGTGGCCGCCGGCCTTGCGCGCGAGTGCACCATCCAGGTTGCCTACGCAATCGGCGTTGCCGAACCGGTCTCGCTCCGCGTTGATACGCACGGCACCGGCAGCCTCCCCGATTATGAGCTTTCGACGATCCTCCAGAAGGAGATCGACATGACCCCGAAGGGGATCATCACGCGCCTCAAGCTCCGCCGTCCGATCTACCAGAAGACCGCCGCCTACGGCCACTTCGGCCGCAGTGGTGAGGAGTTTTCGTGGGAAGCGCTGGACCTGGTGAAGAAGCTCCAGAAGGTCGCGAAATAATGGATGCCGCGGAGTCCGCCGGGATTTCTTTCCGGCGGATTTCTGCTGGCACGGACGGAAACGGAAGAATCAAAACGACGATATCATTAGTCAACTTTTCAATAAGATTGGGAACTGCAATGGATTTCAAGGAAGGACAGTACAAGGTCCGCGATCTGTCGCTTGCCGACGAAGGGCGCAAGCTGATGGATTGGGCCGAGAGCCGCATGCCGGTGATGATGAAGCTCCGCAACGCGTATCGCGAGACGCAGCCGTTGAAGGGCTACCGCATCGCGGGATGCCTCCACGTTACGAAGGAGACGGGCATTCTGATCCGCGCCCTCCGCGATGCCGGCGCCGAGGTCTCGTGGTCGGGCTGCAACCCGCTTTCCACGAACGACGCGGTTGCCGCGGCTCTTGCCGCCGAGGGCGTGCTGATGTACGCATGGCACGGCCTGAACACCGAGGATTTCTACTGGTGCATCGAGCAGACGCTGCTCATCAACCCGAACCTGACGCTGGATGACGGCGCGGATCTGATCTTCACGGTGCACAACAAGCACCCGGAGATGGTTCCGAACGTGATTGGCGGCACCGAGGAGACCACCACCGGCGTGCATCGCCTCCGCGCGATGGCTGCCGACGGCGCGCTTCAGTATCCGGTGATCGCGGTGAACGATGCCGAGACCAAGTGGGATTTCGATAACGTCTACGGCACGGGCCAGTCCACGCTGGACGGTATCATCCGCGCAACCTCCGTGATGCTCGCCGGAAAGAATTTCGTGGTGGCCGGCTATGGTCACTGCGGCAAGGGCGTCGCGCTCCGCGCCAAGGGAATGGGGGCCAATGTGATCGTCACGGAAGTGAAGCCGACCGCGGCTCTGAAGGCAACGCTTGAGGGAATGCGCGTGATGGAGATGGACGAGGCCGCGAAGGTCGGCGATATCTTCGTGACCGCCACCGGCATCCGGGACATCCTGGTGAAGGAGCACTTCGAGTCGATGAAGGATGGCGCGATCATCTGCAACACCGGCCATTACGATTGCGAGATCAACATCGGCGATCTCGACTCGCTCACGGGCAACAAGCGGACGATCCGGGATAACAACGAGGAGTACACTCTGCCGGACGGCCGCCGGATCTACCTGCTTGCGCAGGGACGTCTGGTAAACCTTGCCGCCGCCGAGGGGCATCCTTCGGAGGTGATGGATATGTCCTTCGCCAACCAGTTCATGTCGCAGATCCGCCTTGCCGAGATGCACAAGAGCGGCAACAGGTGGGATAACACGGTCTATGATATCCCGGCCGAGCAGGACCAGGAGATCGCTCGCGTGAAGCTTGAGACGATGGGAATCAACATCGACGAGCTGAGCCCCGAGCAGATCGAGTATGCCGACGACTACGCCGCCGGGACCTAACAGGCTGTTGAACAACGTCATCTGCGGCGTTGAACAGCCTGAAGGCCGGGAGGAATTCTAATCCCGTCAGCAGGCCATGCGATAATAAGAACGGCGCGAGCTCTTGATTGAGCCCGCGCCGTTTCGTTTCTATCTTCTCTCGCGCCCGTTGAACCCGTCCGCTCAGGTCAGGCGCTTGCCGCTGGTGAGCATGGTATTGAATCCCTTATAGAGGGCAAATGCCACCACGCCGAAGACCAGGGCGCCCACAAGGAACCACATGGCGCCGAACATAAATCCGATTACCGCTAAGAGGACTTTCACCGCGACTAAGGCAAGCACGATCGCGATGATTATCGAAAGGATCTTTTTACCGTTCATTGTATTCTCCAGATGGAAGTTGATTGAGCAATTACATCGATAGCATCCCGTACTCCACCGCGCCACCGCCGAATCCTAACATAGTAATTCGGGAGGGATCGTCACATGTTCCATTTGCGGGACCGCGATCAATACGACGCATCGCGGGGAGTGTTTCGTATCTTCCTGTCTCGATTGATTTCCCCGTGACGTATCGCAGAATGTACGAGTGATTTAATGGAGACGATGGTTGCGTTGACCGATCGCCAGCCTCTCAGAAGGAAGGCGGCGCTGATTTCGTTCGGCGTCGGCATCCTTATGTTCGCGATGAAAACCGGCGCGTATTTCATCACCGATTCCGCCGCCATTCTTTCCGATGCGATGGAATCGGTTGTGCATGTGGTTGCCACCTGCGTGGCGCTCTACAGCATCATGCTGGTGGGGCGACCGGCCGACCGGAAGCATCCGTACGGGTACGGGAAGGTGGAATATTTTTCGGCGGGGCTGGAGGGGGCGCTGATCTTCCTGGCGGCGATGGCGATATGCTACGCGGCGGTGGATGCTATCATCAGAGGCAATCATCCGAAATCGCTCGATGTTGGAGCATGGGTGGTGGGAATTGCCGGCGCGATCAACCTGGGGCTTGGTGTCTATCTGATCCGCACCGGCCGGCGGACAAATTCCCTTGTGCTGATCGCCGACGGAAAACATGTGCTGACCGACAGCTACACCTCGATCGGCGTGCTGGTGGGGGTGCTCCTTGTCCATTTCACCAAGATCACCATCCTCGATCCCATCTTTGCGATCGCCGTTGGATTGAATATCATCTGGACCGGCTACCAGCTTATCAGCGAATCGATTCGCGGCCTGATGAACACAACCGATCCGGGGACGCTTCAGAAGACCGTGGAGGTGGTCAACAGGCATCGCACGCCGGATATGATCGACATGCACCGGCTGCGGTCCTGGAGCGCGGGGGAGCGGCGGTTTATCGATTTCCATCTTACGTTGCCGTTCTACCTGCAGCTTCAAAAGAGCCACGCCATCCAGGACGCCCTGCATGACGCGATAAGCCACGAGTTTTCCGATCAGGCGGAGGTGATGCTCCACCTGGATCCCTGCACCTTCACCTGTTGTGTGATATGCGGCAAGCCCGATTGTCCGGTACGAGGCGAGGAGCAGCGGACCAGCCACGAGTTTACGATGGTTACGGCCCAGGGGGAACCGGCTCATCTGCTTCTGGAGAGGGATGTGTGAGAGGCCTTTACACTCGGGCACAGAATTCGTTTGCACCGCTTCCTCCCAGAATTCTATATTTGCAGTCCCTTTCACCGGCGGCATGGCCGTTCAGGGATCAGGGCGCTTAGCTCAGTTGGTTCAGAGCATCTCGTTTA
>JBDSJW010000217.1:0-8160 GCA_039917235.1 Kapaibacterium sp. (SeqCode)
GGTTAGGACGCCGCCCTCTCACGGCGGTAGCACGAGTTCGATTCTCGTACGCGGTACTTTCAGGCCCGACTATTCTCCATAGTCGGGCTTTTTCGTTTCCCCCCTTCCGGCTCCTCCTCCGTAAACGTCATGGGATTTCTTTTTGCCCCCGCGGCAGGCACTTCGCGGCATGATAACGGTGTATGACAATGCTCAGGTCCTCGGAACTTCACGACATTTCCTTTTGTAGTGATCCCGAAATCAGGCACGGTTTATGTCGTTAGGAACTAAGAGTAATTGAAATAATCAAGCTAGTGCCCGAGGATTTTATGTTATGGCAAATTGACAGACGTATGCAAAGCGAAAGCGAGATGACCGGGAAGGGTGCTCGACGGTACCGTATTATGGTTGTCGAGGACAATGCTGCCATCGCCAAGGCGATGCAGTTCGCGTTGCAGCGTGCGGGTTATGAGACGAAGTGGTGTGAGGATGAATCGGTCTATGATGAGATCAAGGCATGGAAGCCCGATCTTATCCTGATGGATCTTCGCATGCCGCGCGTCGATGGCGGAACCCTTACCGTGGCAATCAAGGCCAACCCCGAAACCCAGGCAATCCCGGTGATTATCGTCACGGCGGATCAGGTGACCAGGGAACGCTTTGAGAAGACGCACGCCAATGATCTGGTGAACAAGCCGTTCCGGGTGCCTCAGCTCCTTGAGCGGATTGGATACTGGCTTCAGCAGCGGGATAGAGGCGTCGGCCATGCCAATGCCTGAGCGTGATTAGTCTGCTGCCATGAATGGGCTCATCCCTGACTCCGGTATGTCGCCGGAGTATTGACCCATTGCATGCGCCGCGAATGATATAAACGATATATCCGCGTTACCGATTACCACTCGATGCTCCCCAGGATTATCTGGTGAACATTCCGTAGGGTCTCCTGCGGTGGAAGCGCCCGATCGTTAAAATCGAGGTGGGTGATGGCGCATTCGTAAATGTGCGCTCCGGTATTGAAAATGGCAACGCGCGTCAGCGTTTTCATCGTGTCTGTGGTATACGTATATGCCCCGAACCGCCGCTTGCCGATTGCAAATTCCTCCACGTCACCGGTCATGACCGCCCGGGCATTGCTCCGTTTTATCCGCCGCTGGAAGCTTGCTTCGGCCAGCCCCTTCAACCCGTCGCGGGAGAAAAGGCCTCGCGTTGCGTTGTCCATCGTCACTTCCGTGAAGATCAGCGAGAGCGTGTAGTCCGGGTTGCACGCCATCGAGAAGACCTGCGGCGCCTCCAGCTTCTCCGCATCCACCATCACCCAGTCCTGCGGCACCCGTGCCGACATATCTCCGCTTGGCGAATGGATCTGATCCGACGACAGCGTTACCGGCGGTCGACCGGCCGCGATATCGTTAGTCTGCCTGGCCTGCTTTGCTCCGGTACAGCCAATCCACCATACGATGGGGATGAGCGTGAGAAGCCGGAGTGAATCTCTCCTCCACGAACGGTTCATTGCGATTGTCAAAGGGAATAAGTCTGTTGATTGCCAGGATAGTTCGGGCCGGATTCCGCCGGTGAAGCACACGCTCCACCTCCTTCCGTTCGTACGGAGACGGCGCGGAACCTGGAAAGTTAGCGCGCCTCCGGGATCTGTCCGGGGATTGTCTCCGGTCTGGAGCGGCTGCCCCGGCTGTCGGGAACGTCTAGTGCGCCCCTTTCGGCGGAAGTTTTTCCCCGGCGCGGATTGGCGCGTGGAGGATGTTTTCAGCCGGGACGATGGGGCATGTATAGGCATTGTTGTAGGCGCAGTACGGGTTGTAGGCCTCGTTGAAATCGAGCCGATAGTGCCCGTCGCTCGTCTCCTCCAGATCGATATAGCGTCCCACTTCGTAGGTTTCGGAACCGTTGGTGGCATCCTTGAAGGGGACGAAGAGGGAAGTGGGATGATCATCGGAGATAAACGCGGTAAGCGTGCAGGGGGTGCCATCGATGGTGAAGGAGAATTTGCCGTAGCGATGGAACGGCCGGATACCCCCCCTGGTCGCCAGCATGTTGATCGGCTCCGGCGGCGTGATCTTCTCGATCCCCAGGTTAAAGACCATCGCCCGCGAGGGAGGATAGTAGAGAAGCCCGGAGAATGTCCCCCGCTCCGCCTCGGGAATCGGCGAACCCTCCATGGTTCGGAGCGCCGCGTCCTTTTCCCCGCGTGACTTGATGATCGCGGCGGAATCGAATGCGGCCGGGGTTCCCGTTCCGGTGCGTCCGGCGCTGCTCTCCGTCCGCGCGGAACCGGTATCCGCGTGTCCGGGGATTGCGGCCGTTTTCCCGTTGCCGTTGCCACAGCCGGGGGAAAACAGGAGGGCAATTGCCAGAAATCCAGTGCTGAAAACTTTTCCGCTGATAACGGCAGGTGAGCGCATAAATCGACCGGGATAATCGTCTGTAGGAACGAAGCGGTTCTCATCGGCAGAGGTTATTGCGGGATACCGCTTCGGGAGAAGCAACTTACGAAATCCGGTCTACCCGGGAGCTTCTTCACCGTCGATTGCGCCGGCGAACCGACAACCGAGATAAATTGCTTGTTTTCAAGCTTTTTTCGCACACTCCGCCCGCCGGATAGGGCGAAATAAACCCCGATCTCCAGGGGGAAATAGTCCTTGCATGGAGGGAGGGGCGGGTGTAATATAGACGTGTAACTCAGCCGCCCGAGCTGCGCCCCTATGCACCGGGCCGGCCTTTGACAACCCGAATAGAGGAACGTTCCCTGATGGATACGTATAATTTTGGTGACGACGACCTCTCTGAGGGACTTAACCCCGAGGACCGCAACGATATGATCCGCCGGTTTCGTCAGCGCCTCAACGGCGATGCCGGCGATGATGATATATCAATACCAAATGTTGAAGTGCTGGAGGAGCTGGTCGAGGAGTGTATCGAGGAGGAGGCATTCGATGAGGCATTGCGACTCTGTGAACACTGGATCCGTTTCGCCCCGTACAGCCATGCCGCTTGGCTCCGCAAGGGAATTGTTCTGACGAATCTCGGCCGTCCCGAGGAGGCTCTGGCATGCTACGATCACGCCGATGCGCTCCATCCGTCCGATATCGATACGCTCATCAACCGCGGCGTCGCGCTCGATTCGCTCGGGCTTGGCCAGCAGGCGATTGAGTGCTTCCAGAGGGCTCTGGCGCGCGAGCCGGAGAACGAGGAGGCGCTGTTCAATCAGGCGATTGCCCTGGAACGGACGGAGCAGTATGAGCTGGCTGTGTCGCTCTTCCGCTCCCTGACCGGCAGCGAGATGTTCGGCAAGGAATGCTGGTACGAGCTGGGCTATTGCTACGATTATCTCGATCGGCTGGATGAATCGCTTCACGCGTACGAGCGATATCTGGATGAGGACCCGTATAACTTCAACGCGTGGTACAACCGGGGAATCGTTCTGGGGCGGAAAGGGCATTTCCAGAAGGCGATCGAGAGCTACGATATGGCCCTGGCGATTCATGAGGAGTTTCCGGCCGCCTGGTACAACAAGGGGAACAGCCTCGCCAACCTGGCCCGGCTCCCCGAGGCGATCGTCTGCTATCGCGAAACCCTTCGATTCGAGCCGGAGGATTCCTCCGCGTGGTTCAATCTGGGGAATGCCTGCGAGGAGATGGGGGAGTTCACCGAGGCTATCGAATGCTTTACCAGGGTTCTCCAGTTCAATCCCGAGAACTACGAGGCCTATTTCGGTCGCGGAAGTTGCTACGATGCCCTTGAGCAGTTCGAGCAGGCGGTTCAGGATTACGACGCGGCGCTGGCAATCAGCCCGATGGACCCCGATCTCTGGTTCGCCAGGGCGGATGCTCTCTACAACCTGGGACAGGTGGCCGATGCCATCAACTGCTACCGGCGCGCCACGGAGATCGATCCTTCCGATGTGGAGTGCTGGTACGAATACGCCGAAACCCTCTATGAGGATGGACGTTTCGATGACTCGCTGACCGCGTTCGATAACGTGATCCGCCTGGAGCCGGAATGGAGCGAATCGCATTACGGTCGCGCGAAGTCGCTCCTGGCGATGAAGCGATATGCCGAGCTGGCCTCCTCGCTTCAGAATGCCATCCGCCTCGATCCCGGCATTCGCGATGAGTTTGTGGTGGAGTTCCCGGAGGTTGCCCAGTTGAGCGAGGTTCGCCAGGTGCTTCTGGAAGCTCAATGACCGGCCCGTGGCCCGGATGTGACGATCGTGAACTGTTTCGTGTCCCGCGTGGTCCTTCCGCGCGGGATTTTTTTTGCGGTGACCGCGCGCGCCGCTATCTTTCCACCGCTGACCGGCCCGCTCCGCACACGATTTTCCGATCACTCTTGTCAACGGCAATTCATAATCCTCCAACTCCCCTTTCCGACGAACAGCTTCCGGCAATCGCCATCGGAATTCTGAGCTTCAATCGTCGCGATGAGGTGATGACGACGCTCGAACTTCTCCGATCGATCGATTATCCCCGCCGCAACGTCAGCCTTATCGTGATCGATAACGCCAGCATCGACGGCACCGCGGAGGCGGTTCGCGAGCGGTATGGCGATGAGGTGGAGGTGATGGCGCTTCGGGAAAATCTCGGCGCCGTTGCCCGCAACCGCGTGATGCTTACCCGGCCGGAGCCGTATATCTTTTCGTTCGATGAGGATTGCGCGCCGGGAGAGCCCGGCATCATCCGCGCGGTGATAGAGTTCCTGGAGAGCAATTCCTACTTCGGCGCCCTCTGTTTCAGAAGCGTCAATCTCTACTCCGGCATCACGGAGTTCGGGGATATGGGGACCGGTTCGCGGAGAAGATTGGCGGGGGGAGGATATGAGGGGATGTTCGTGGTCGGCGCCGGGATGTGCTTCCGTCGCGATGCGATCCAGCGCACAAGCGGATACGATGAGACGATGTTCTGGGGGGCGGAGGAGCATGGGCTGGCAATGGAACTTCTCTATCACGATATCCCGGTGGCGCTCAATCCGCGATTCTTTCTGATCCACCGGCATGCGCCGCGCGCCGTAACCCCGGCCCGGGCAATCGAGGTGGATACCCGGAACAACATCTGGATCGCGTTTAAGTATTTTCCGATTCCACTCGCCGTTGCGGTGGCGACGATTCAGACAACGAAACGGCTGGTGACGGCGGTCGTCAAGAAAAAGCCGGGGGGGCTGGGTGCTGTCCTCCGTGGCGCGCGGGCCGGGATGGCCGGATTGGGGGATATCCTCGCGCGCCGGCATCCCGTAAGCGTGGCGCAGCTTGCCCGGCATAATCGCTGGTTCTTTCAGATGTTCTATTCGTTCCGATCCTGATCTATCAGCGAACGGGGTCGGATTATCAGAATATAAACGAGGTGGTGCATGCCGAATGTCTCGACAATTCGCATTATCGGAGCGGAGATCTACGCGCGTCACGGGGTTGGAGCGGAGGAGCGGGCAATCGGCGGCCGCTACAGCTTCGATATCGAGATTGACGCCGATATCACCAGGGCGGCCATGACAGACCACGTGGAGGATACCATCAATTATCAGGATGCGTACGAGCTTGCCCGCGATATCCTCACCGGCACCAATCGGCGGCTCCTTGAAGCGCTTGTCGCGGAGATATCCCGCGCGCTGATGGACCGCTTTCCCATTGCCCTTGCTGTCACCGTCCGCCTCCGCAAACTCTCCGTGCCGATCGACGGGGTTATCAGGGCCGTGGAGGTGGAGACGCGGCTGCGAAGGGAGATCGCCGAAGCCTGAAGCACCCTGGAGCGCATCGCGATCGATCGAGCGTTCCCGCACCCTCCCCGATCCTATTTAGCATACAAGCAGATGCCTGCCAAATCCCGTGAGAAACATATCGCCCATCTGTCGCTGGGAGCCAACATCGGCAAGCGCGAGGTAACGCTGGCGCGCGCGCTGGGGATGCTCACGGCCATGCCGGGGATGGAAGTGCTCGCGGTCTCATCCCTCTACGCCACCGTTCCGGTGGGGCATCTTGATCAGCCGGAGTTCCTCAACTGCGCCGCCACCATCCGCGGCCATCTGGGCCCGCGCGAACTGCTGGACTTCCTGCGCGCGATTGAGAAGGCGCTCGGGCGGATTGCCCGTCCCAGATGGCACGAGCGGGAGATCGATATCGATATCATTCTCTTCGATGACCTGGTTATCTCATCGGACGCGCTCACCATTCCCCACCCGGAGATGGAGCGGCGCGCGTTTGTTCTGCTGCCGCTGGCGGAGATAGCCCCCGACGCGGTTCACCCAGCTCTTGGCCGTACCGTGCGCGAACTGCTCGATCTTCTCCCCGATACCGCCGGCATCAGGATCATCGACGACGCGGAAGATTGACCCTTATCTGAACTTTATGATCGATCGGCCGAACAATATCGCCCCGGCCTCCCGCCCGCGATATATCGCGATTGAGGGGGTAATCGGCGCCGGAAAGACCACGATTGCAACGCTTCTGGCGGAGCGGCTTGGGGGTCGTCTGGTGCTGGAGCGGTTCGAGGACAACCCCTTCCTTCCCGATTTCTACCGCGATCCGAAACGGTTTGCCTTCCAGACCCAGATATTTTTTCTTCTGAGCCGGTATCGCCAGCAGCAGGAATTTCATCAGCTTGATCTGTTCTACGACCATGTGGTGAGCGATTATATCTTCGACAAGGATAGGATTTTTGCATCGCTCACATTGAACGAGCACGAGCTTACGCTCTACGATGCCGTGGTGACGGCGCTGGAGGGGAGGGTGCAGAAGCCTGATCTGATCGTCTATCTTCAGTCCAGCCTGAACCGGCTGATCAACAACATTCACCGTCGCGGCCGCGCGATGGAGGAATCGATCACGGCGGGTTATCTCCGCGATCTTTCCGAGGCGTACACCAAGTATTTCTTTCACTACACGTCATCTCCCATCCTGATCGTCAACACCGCCGGGATGGATTTTGTGAACAACCAGGGGAGCTTCGACGAACTGGTTGAGGAGATACTCCGCCCGTCGGACGCGCGGCTCCGATTCTTCCATCTCGTCTGAACGTATATTGCGTTCCATTCCCGTCGCGGAAATGCCGCTGGAACCCAATCGATGGCGCTCCATCCTGATCGCATCCGCCCATGTTGTTCCGTCTTTTTGCAATCACCTTCGCCGTCTTTTTTTTCTACTGGGTCGTCAAGGGGGCCTGGCGGCGGCTGTTTGCCCCTCCCCGAAATCGTCGCCCGCGCGCTGGCGGGAAGCCTCCGGCCCGGCCGGAGGTGGAGAAACGGGAAAATTCCGGCATCGACTACTCCAAGGTAAAGGACGCCAGCTATCGTGATGTAAAGGATTGATTCCCTCCCTGAACTCCTTCCGCGGACAACGAAAAACTGGACCTTCGTTTGTACCGTTTCCGTACTGAAATCTTAACACGCCGGTTGCGATACGCTGCCGTATCTTCCTGGTCAATGTCTATCCAACAGATTCCCTGTACGCCATGACGGAGCAACCGGAAACACTGGCCGCAATCGATGTCGGCACCAACAGCTTTCACCTGGTGATCGTCCGCCTGCTTGGGGAGGGGAAGTTCTCCGTGATCGCCAAGGAGAAGATGACCGTCCGCCTTGGGGAAAGTCCGTCGCAGATCAAGCATCTGGGGGAGGAGGCGATGGCGCGGGGAATCGAGGCGATGAAGCTCTTTGCGCTGGTGGCGGCCAGAACCGCTTCGCCGGTGCGCGCCGTTGCAACCAGCGCTGTTCGCGAGGCGGCCAACCGGGATGAGTTTATCAGGAGGGTACTGGAGAAGACCGGCATCGAGATCGAGGTGGTTTCCGGGTTTGAGGAGGCGCGGCTGATCTATCTGGGCATCCTTCAGGCGCTTCCGGTGTATAACGATCGGATCGCGCTCTTCGATATCGGCGGCGGAAGCACGGAGTTCCTGATCGGCGAGGAGGGGGGGATACGCTATGCGAACAGCTTCAAGATAGGCGCGATACGAATGACGCAGCGCTTTTTCCCCGATGAGAAGGTCTCCGCCGACCAGGTGGAACGGTGCAGGCTGTTTCTCCGCGGGGAGATCTATCATGTGGCGGAGGTTATCCGTCGTGCCTTCCCGCGGCATGTGATCGCCTCAAGCGGCACGGCGCAGACGGTGGCGGCGATGGCCCTTACCGCACGCGGCGGCTCAATCCCGGAATCGCTGAACGGCGTTACGATCACCCGTCGCG